>JAISOP010000021.1 GCA_031275525.1 Tannerella sp. | reverse complement strand
AGTGCGACGGCATAGGCCCGCTGTTCGTCCCGTCCGGCACGCCCGGCTTCCTGGAAATACTCCTCGAGCGAGGGCGGCAAATCCAGGTGCACCACCAGGCGCACATCCGGTTTGTCGATGCCCATGCCGAAGGCGTTGGTAGCCACGATGACGCGGCAAGCGCCGTTTTTCCATTCGTTCTGGCGTTTCGTTTTCTCCTCGCGTTTCAGGCCGGCGTGGAAGAAATTGGCGGAGATACCGGCCTCCTGCAGGAGGGTTGCCGTTTCCTGCGCTTTCTCGCGGCTGCGGACATAGACGATGGCTGTCCCGGGCACCTTCTGCAAGAGGTAAACCAGCGTCTGCCGCTTGTCTTCGGTACGCCGGAGGATATAGGACAGGTTTTTGCGGACAAAGCTTTTGCGGAAAACATTCTTTTCACGAAAGCGCAGTTTTTCCTGAATGTCGTCAACGACCTCCGGCGTTGCCGTTGCCGTGAGCGCCAGCGCCGGTACACCGGGCAGTAACTCGCGAATGGCGGCGATATTCAGGTACGAAGGCCGGAAATCATATCCCCACTGCGAGACGCAGTGGCTTTCGTCCACCACGAGCAGGCAGACGTTCATGGCCTGTAGTTTGATGCGGAACAACTCGGTGCCCAAGCGTTCCGGAGAGATGTAAAGGAATTTGTAGTCGCCGAAGATGCAGTTGTCAAGTTGCATACCGATTTCGTCGCGCGTCATGCCGGAATAGATGGTGGTAGCCTTGATGCCCCGCGCCTTGAGGTTGTCCACCTGGTCTTTCATGAGCGAAATCAGCGGCGTGACCACCACGCAAATACCGGGCATGACCAGGGCGGGCACCTGAAACGTAATGGATTTCCCGCCTCCGGTCGGCATCAGGCCCAGCGTGTCCCTGCCGGCGCAAACGGAACGGATGATGTCTTCCTGCAACGGGCGGAAAGACGTGTAGCCCCAGTATTTCCTTAACGCCTCAAGAAGTTCCATTCCTTTCGGGTTCACATTTCGTGCGGCCGGATGTCCTTCACCATCATCTGAATCGTCGTATTGCCGTTATACGTGTTTTCTTCAATCGTGTAACAGATGTCGAAGGGCTTCATATCCTTGATGTAATCGCTGTATTTGGACATGCCGAACGCGATGCCGTGTATCGGCCCGCCGCCCTTGCCGTCAACGATTTCCAGTTTCAGGTGATCCAGATCCTTTCCGACCCGCCGGCTCGTCCCGTAATCCCGCATGTTCAGCGAACAAAAGACCGGTTTTTCGTTTTCAGGCCCCAGCGGGTCCAGCATCTTCAGTTCATGCATGAACTTGGCATGGATGTCCTTCAGGCTGATAACCGCATCAATCTCTATCTGCGGCGTCATCTGTTCGGTTTTGATTTCCTCGTCGGCCAGTTGAATAAACCGCCGGATGAAGAGGTCCAGGTTTTCTTCGCGCAAAGACAGTCCGGCCGCATACGTATGCCCTCCGAAATTCTCGAGCAAGTCGCGACAAGCCTCGATTGCTTTGTAGATGTCGAAGCCTGCGATCGAACGGGCGGAACCGGTAATCAATTCGGAGGACGACGACTTGGTGAGCACAATCGACGGGCGGTAATACTTTTCCGTCAGGCGCGAAGCCACAATCCCGATAACGCCTTTATGCCAGTGCGGGTCGTAAACGACGATGCCTTTCTGGTTTTCAATGTTTTTGATCTCATTAATAATCGCGTTGGCCTCGTCCGTAATGCGTTTGTCCAACTCGCGCCGGTCTTCGTTATACTGATTGATGGTTTCGCTTTTTTCCCTCGCTTCCTCCATGTTTTTCGCCAACAGCAACTCAACGGCTTCCTTCCCGCTTTCCATCCTGCCCGACGCATTGATACGCGGGCCGATTTTGAAGACAATGTCACTGATTGTAATTTCCTTGCCGGCCAGCCCGCAGACGTTAATGATGCCTTTCAGTCCCAGGCTGGGGTTGCTGTTGAGCTGTTTCAGGCCATGATAGGCGAAGATGCGGTTTTCGCCGGTGATGGGCACAATATCGGAGGCAATGCTGACGGCCGTCAGTTCCAGCAGACCTTCCAGTTTGGAGAAAGGAATGTCGTTACTTTTCGCAAAAGCCTGCATAAACTTGAACCCTACGCCGCATCCGGAAAGATGTTCGTAGGGATATTCCGAGTCGGCACGCTTGGCGTCGAGCACGGCCACGGCTTTCGGTAATTCCTCGTCCGGCATGTGGTGGTCGCAGATGATGAAATCAACGCCTTTTTTGTTAGCATAGTCGATCTTGTCTATCGCCTTGATACCGCAATCCAGGGCAATGATAAGCGTGGCGCCGTTTTCCACGGCATAATCAATCCCCTTGAACGAAATGCCGTATCCTTCGTCGTAGCGGTCCGGGATGTAATAATCCAGCGCCGTGGAATAGGGTCGCAGGAATTTATACACCAGCGATACGGCGGTTGTACCGTCCACGTCATAATCCCCATAAATCAGGATTTTCTCCTTACTGCCCAACGCCTTGTTCAGCCGTTTGACGGCCTTGTACATATCCACCATCAGGAAAGGATCGTGCAAATCGCGCAAACTGGGATAGAAGAATTTGTCCGTATCGGCAACCGAAACAATCCCCCGCTGCGCAAGCAGGAGGCAAACCACGGGATTAAGTCCCAGTTCCGCAGCCAGCCGATCCGCCCGGCGCATCTCTTCTTCCGTATGGGGTCGAATATTCCATTTGTTTGTCATTATATTTGTTTTTATTATTTTCTCCGGAAAACAGGTTCTCGGCGCTTCTCTGCCGCTCCGGCAGCGTTGTGGCGTTTAACCTGTTGAACTTGTAAAAGTACGTATAATAAACGGATAATCTTGCTGATTCGTGTGTTTTTGTTCTACGGAATACTCATTCTTCCTCTTTGATACTGCCGCACACATTTTTTGTCTCCAAAAAACAATACATTTGCAGTGTCGCAAACAACAGTCTGACGTTCAAAACAAATAGAAGCAACCGGAGTATGTATAAAATAAGCAAACAGTTTTCCTTTTCGGCTTCCCATGTACTGGATCTTTTGGAAGAGGGCCATCCCTGTGCACGGATGCATGGGCATAATTACCGGATTACCGTGCACCTGAAGTCGGAGACGCTGGACGAATACGGCTTTGTAAAGGATTACAAAGCCTTGCAAACGGTGAAGCAATTCATCGAAGAGACACTGGATCACCGCCACCTGAACGATATCCTTCCCTCGCATCCCACCTCCGAAAACATCGCCCGTTTCCTCTATGAACGTTTCAAGCCGGAGATTCCCGAACTCTACGCGGTGGAAGTGAGCGAAACCCCTCAAACCTCCTGCTTTTATGAGCCTTAATGTCAAGGAAATTTTCTATTCCCTGCAAGGGGAAGGCGGACGCCAGGGGGAAGCTTCGATTTTTATCCGCCTGAGCGGATGCAACCTGCGGTGTGATTTTTGCGACACGGATGATAGCGGCGGAACCGTCATGGAAACCGGGGAAGCGCTTGCGCACATCCGGGCGTTTCCCTGCCAATGGATTGTATGGACGGGCGGAGAGCCTACCCTCCAGTTGACAGACGAAATCCTTGCCTTGTTCAAGCGGGCAGGCTACCGGCAGGCCATCGAAAGCAACGGACACAAGCCGCTTTCCCCGCTGTTGGACTATACGGTTGTCAGCCCCAAAGGAACGACGGACTATGCCAAGCGGGTGAACCCGCGCGTCAGTGAAATCCGCTTGCCGGTCAGGAAGGGAGACCTCCTGCCGGCGCTCTCTGCGTTGCCGGAGGCCCGGCATTACTTCCTGAGTCCCGTGTTCGCGGCAGAGGCAGCCGTCACGCGTGCCAATATCAATTATTGCGTGGAACAAATCAAACGGCGCCCGGAATGGCGCTTGAGCCTGCAAATCCATAAACTCATCGGCATCCAATGAGGTTCCCATGAATTAAGACACGCCCTTTGTGGCGATAAATAGGGAGAGAGCGCCCTGAAAATCGCCATTTATGGGTATTTCACACCTTCCGGAGACCCTTTACCTTTGTATCCGAATTGCAATACATACCTTTTTTCTAAAAAAGCGAAGATCATTTTTTACGTAACCAAATAGTACAAATAAATTTTCAGCTTAGTCGATGCTTTCAAGGCCGGAGTCACTTCCGGCTTTGTTTTTTTAGGAGGGCCGGGGGCGCAGCCGGGATACATTTATATCCTGAGCGCCTTAGCAGTCGGGAAAGGCTATTGAAAGTTGTTGGGGCGGGAGGAGGGTGAAACTTTTCCGGTGAAAAGGGGTAGGGCCGTATTTACGGATAGCCTCGCGGTGTGCCGGTGTGGGATAGCCCTTGTTTTTGGCCCATTGGTAAGCCGGATAGACTTCGGCCAGGCGGCTCATGTAGTCATCGCGGTAAGTCTTGGCCAGTATGGAGGCCGCCGCAACACTCTGGTACAGGCCGTCACCCTTGACCACCGTTGTATGGGGAATACCCGGATAGGGGATGAAACGGTTGCCGTCGATCAGCAAGTGTTCGGGAAGCGTTTCCAGTTGTTCGACGGCGCGGTGCATGGCCAGGAAAGAAGCTTTCAGGATATGGATACGGTCAATTTCCTCCGGCGCGACAAAGCCCGTTGCCCAGGCGACTGCCTCCCGTTCGATGACGGTACGCAGTTCGTAGCGTTTCTTCGCGCTCAAGAGTTTGCTATCCTTCAGGCCGGCATGGTGGAAGTCCCGCGGCAGGATCACCGCCGCCGCGTACACCGCACCCGCCAGGCATCCCCGCCCGGCTTCGTCGCAACCCGCTTCCACGCAATTCGCTTTCAAATAAGGCCGCAGCGCCATTCAAAACATCCCTTTCACCCGTTCGATACCCGCCATCAGCGCGTCTATTTCTTCCTTCGTATTGTAGAGGGCAAACGAAGCGCGTACGGTACCCTCCACGCCCAGGACCCGCATCAGCGGTTCCGCACAGTGATGCCCCGTGCGCACCGCAATCCCCAGCCCGTCCAGCAACATCCCCAGGTCGTAGGGGTGAATCGTCCCCAGTTGAAAGGACACCACGCCGCTTTTCGCCGCCGCCTGTCCGAAGAGGTGCGCCCCCGCGCCGGCCAGCCGCTGTGTGGCATAATCCAGCAACGCCTCCTCGTGGGCGGCCAGGGCCTCCCAGCCGAAGGAAGACAGGTAGCGCAACGCCTCCGCCAGCGCCGTACTCCCGATACAGTCCGGCGTACCGGCTTCAAACTTGTAGGGCAGTTCGTTGAAACTCGTCTTCTCGAAAGATACGGAAGCAATCATTTCGCCGCCGCCCTGGTAGGGCGGGAGGCGGTCGAGCCAGTTTTCTTTGCCGTACAGCACGCCGATGCCCGTGGGCGCATAAATTTTATGTCCGGAGAAGGCATAGAAGTCGGCATCCAGCGCCTGCACGTCCACGGGTCTATGCGCCACCGCCTGCGCCCCGTCCACCAGCACGGGAACCTGGCGCCGCCGGGCGATCCGGATCATGTCTTCCACCGGATTGACCGTCCCCAGCACGTTGGACACATGCGTGACGGCCACCAGGCGCGTCCGTCCGGTAAATAACCGTTCATAGGCCTCCATCTCCAACTCGCCCCGTTCGTTGATGGGGATCACCTTCAGCCTCATCCCCTGCAACTGCCAGGGGACGATGTTGGAATGATGTTCCATGGCGGTGACAATCACCTCGTCGCCCGGCTGCATGAACGCCTTGCCGTAGCTCGAGGCCAGCATATTGATCGCCTCGGTCGTACCGCGGGTAAAGATAATTTCCTTCGCGGAGCGGGCGTTCAGGAATCGCCGCACCGTCTCCCGCGCCGCTTCGTGCGCTTCGGTAGCCTGCCGGCTGAGGAAGTGCACGCCGCGGTGAATATTGGCATTGGTATGGTAATAACCCTCCGTCAACTTCTCGACCACGCAGCGCGGTTTCTGCGTCGTGGCTGCGTTGTCGAGATAGACTAACGGCTGACCGTACACTTGGTGTTGCAGGATTGGGAAATCCGAACGAACGGAGGCGAGGTCCAACATGAAGGCAATTTAGAGCGGGTAGTGGTTCCAGTCCACCAGATGCATGTCGCCCCGGTCGGCCAACGCATGATGGAAGGCAAAACAAGCCTTGAGGTCTTGCGGCGTATGTCCGGCAACGCCCCGGTTCAGGTATTCGTGCAGGAGCGGGCGATAGTCGGGATGCGCACAATGGTCGATGATCAGGCGTGCCCGCTGGAGGGGCGAAGTGCCGCGCAGGTCGGCCACGCCGTATTCGGAGACGATGATTTTGACGGAATGTTCGCTGTGATCCACGTGCGAGACCATCGGCACAAATGCGCTGATTCTACCCTCCTTGGCCGTCGAAGGCGTGGTGAAGACCGACAGGTAGGCGCTGCGTGCAAAGTCGCCCGAACCGCCGATGCCGTTCATCATCCGCGTGCCCGAGACGTGCGTCGAATTGATATTCCCGAAAATATCGACTTCCAGCGCCGTGTTGATAGTGATCAGGCCCAGCCGGCGGACCACTTCGGGATTGTTGGATATTTCCTGCGGGCGGAGCAGGAACTTGTCCTTGTAGAAAGACAGGTTGGAATACACCTCGTGCAGCGCCTCCTTGCTGAGAGTGAGCGAACAGCCGCTGGCGAACCGGACCCGTCCCTGTTTCATGAGTTTGATGACGGCATCCTGGATCACCTCGGTGTAGATGCTGAAGGGCGGGATGCTTTCGTTCTCGCCCAGGCCTTCCAGCACGGCGTTGGCGATGTTACCCACGCCACTTTGGAGCGGCAGGAAGGAAGCCGGCAGGCGGCCCACTTTCATTTCGTTGACTAAGAAAGCGGCCACATGGCGCCCGATTTGGAGCGTCACCTCGTCGAGCGGCGTGAAGGTGCTGCCGTCCGAGGGCGTCGTCGTCTCCACCACGCCCGCGATTTTCGCCGGGTCCACTTTCAGCACCGGCTTCCCGATCCGGTCGGACGGCCGATAGATGGGGATTTCGCGGCGGTACGGAGGGTCGTCCGGTTCGTAGAGGTCGTGCATCCCGCGTATTTCCCCGGGATGGAAATGGTTCAGTTCAACCAATATCCGGTCTGCCATCCGGCAGAAGGTCGGCGAATTGCCCACCGCGTCGGTCAGGAGGATTTCACCCTCCGGGGTCACATCGGCCGCCTCGACCACCGCCACGTCCAGACGGCCGAAGAAGCCGTACCGCAAGTCCTGTGCCAGGGTAGAGAGGTGGAGGTCGAAATACTGTGCCTCACGCGCATTCAACCTCGCCCGCAAGTCCTTGTTCGACTGGTAGGGCGTGCGGAACTTGACGGCATTCGCCCGCGCCAGCGCACCGTCTATCCCGTCGCCCGTGGACGCGCCCGTAAATATTCCGATTTGAAAGGGATTCCCCTTCGCGTGCTCTTCTGTTGCACGTTTGGCGATGGCCTGGGGGATGATTTTGGGGCAGCCCGAGGGCGTGAACCCGCTGAATCCGACGCGGTCGTCGTGATTGACAAGAAGCGCTGCCTCTTCGGCAGCCATGAATTTTAAAGCCATATTTTTCAGATTATCATATACTCATTTCACGCCACAAAGATAGCAACGTATGAACAAACGCCCAAACGACGGGATTCCTTTTTCCCCGGGCCGCGCCAAAGAAGGCAAGGAAGGAGGGGGTGTCAAAAAGGGAGCGATACTTTTCGACACCCCCCCCCCCTGCGGTTTGCGTCGGCCAACAACGTAGGGGGCGCCCTCGCGGTGACCCTGATGATATTTGAATCCTTGGGCATAGTTGTTGATTATCAATAATTATTCAAGAATTACCCCTGTTGTTGCCGGAAAAATAAATACTTTTACGATGGATTTGAAACAATATATTTCCGGAACAACCCTAAGAAGATAAAAATGAACGCGTCAAACCGTCATCCCAACCAGCGCCTCCGCCGGGTTCAAGGCACGCGTCCACACTTGCGCAGGGGCAGCGTTGGCCCACACGTCGGCGGCGTATGCCAACCCAACCGCACACCCGGTTCTCTCGGGGGTCGCCTCTTCCCTCCCGGATGCGGGCTGGCTGTGCCGGGGGGGGGGGGGGGGGG
>JAISOP010000320.1 GCA_031275525.1 Tannerella sp. | reverse complement strand
GGAGAAGTCCTTCCAATTGGGTTTGGCGGATGCGTATCGCTATGAATTGTTACGGGAGAAGCAGCAAGCCCGGGATGCGCTTATTGCATTTCTTGAATCATATTCCGTAAAGCCGTCGCAGGTCAATGACGCTTTGATACGGTTAGGGACGGAGCCGCTTGCGCACGGTTGCAAATTGGTTGATTTGCTCGCTCGTCCTCAACTTACGCTTCGGAATCTTTCCGTACAACTGCCGGCTTTATCCGGTGAAATGGACAAGGTGTCGCTTTCCCGGCGAGACGAGATACTGGAGGCGGTGGAGGTTGCGATAAAATACAGGGGGTATATTCGGCGCGAGCGTCAGATTGCGGATAAAATCAACCGGCTGGAAAACATTTTTATCAGCGGAAAATTCGATTACGACGCCATTCAATCTCTTTCTACGGAAGCGCGGCAAAAGTTAAATCGCATCAAGCCGGAAACGATTGCGCAAGCAAGCCGGATTCCCGGCATTTCGCCGAGTGACATCAATATTCTTTTAGTCTTGCTTGGCCGATGAAGTTGGATTGTTCCACGTGGAACATCGCCTTTTGTAAAACAAAAAAAGAGAATGAGCAACAGACTTGAATATTTTTTGAGCATACTTTCGACGATTCCAGAGAAGCCGGGATGTTATCAGTATTACAACGAAAAGGGGACGATTATTTATGTGGGGAAAGCGAAGAATCTCCGCAAAAGGATTTCTTCGTATTTTCAGCAGGAGTCGTCTTGCAATAGAACGAGCGTGCTTGTAAAACAGATTCATGACATCAAATACATCGTCGTGAATTCGGAAGAAGATGCCTTGCTGCTGGAAAACAATTTGATTAAACAGCACCGTCCGCGCTACAATGTGCTTTTGAAAGACGACAAGACCTATCCTTCCATTGTCGTTAAGAAGGAAGACTTTCCCCGGATTTTCTCTACAAGAACGATTCTGAAAGACGGTTCGCGTTATTTCGGGCCGTATGCGTCCGCCTATACCGCCAAGATTATGCTGCAATTGATAAAGAACATTTATCCGATTCGGACGTGTAAGTATCCGTTGACGCCGGAGCACATCAAGGCCGGGAAATATCAGGTTTGTCTGGATTATCATATCAAACGGTGTAAAGGGCCTTGCGTAGGATTGCAGACCGTCGAGGAATACGACCGGAATGTCGCGGAAATTAAGGAAATATTGAAAGGAAACAGTTCGCGTGTCACAGACCTTTTGCTGAAGGAAATGCAGGCGCTTGCCGGCGAAATGCGTTTTGAAGAGGCACAGGCGCTTCGGGAAAAGTATGATCTGATTGAAAACTTCCGTTCCAAATCAACGGTTGTCACTCCGACACTTCACAATATTGACGTTTTTTCGTTTGATGAAAACGAACACTCCGCCTTCATTAATTACATGCATATCGGCAATGGTGCGATTGTGCTGGCATATACGTTTGAATACAAAAAGAAATTGATCGAAACAAAGGAGGAGTTGCTGGGATTGGGCATTATTGAAATGCGGAGACGCTGGGATAGTTTCGCGAAAGAAATCGTTATTCCGTTTCTGCCGAACATCTCGATCGAAGGCATCACCTTTACCGTGCCGACGAACAGGGGAGGGGACAAGAAAAAACTGCTGGAGTTGTCCGTGCAAAATGTAAAGCAATACAAATTTGACCTGCTTAAACAGGTGGAAAAATTCAATCCGGAACAACGGACGACCCGTATTTTGAAAACGATTCAAGCCGATTTACATCTGCCTGCCCTGCCGATGCACATTGAGTGTTTCGACAATTCCAATATTCAAGGAACGACGCCGGTGGCGGCGTGCGTAATCTTCAAAAAGGCGAAACCGTCGAAAAAAGATTATCGTCATTTCCATATCAAGACTATTGTCGGCCCCGACGACTTTGCTTCCATGGCGGAAGTGGTGCGGCGCAGGTACACGCGATTGAAGAAGGAAAAAGCCACACTTCCACAGTTGGTGGTCATTGATGGCGGCAAGGGACAGTTGAATGTGGCGACGGAAGTATTGCGCGAATTGGATTTGTTGGATAAGATTACCATTGTCGGTTTGGCCAAGCGGTTGGAGGAAATCTTTTTCCCGGGCGACCCCGAACCGTTGGTGCTGGATAAAAATTCGGAAACTTTGCGTGTCATTCAACACTTGCGCGACGAAGCTCACCGTTTCGGAATTACTTTTCATCGCCATTTGCGAAGTAAGAAACAGGTGCTTTCCGAACTGGACTCCATTCAGGGTATCGGGTCGAAGACAAAAGAGATTCTTTTGAAGAAGTATAAAAGCGTCAAACGAATACGTGAGGCTTCTTTGGAAGAGTTGGGCGAATCCGTCGGGAAAAAGAAGGCGAAAAAACTGTTTGACGGATTGCATAAAGAGGAAATTTGACGCATAAAGGTAAAGTCTCGATTCAATGAAAACAGTGATACAACGGGTACAGTTTGTACGGGTCACGGTCAACGGAGTTGTCCGGGGCGAGATAAAAAGGGGATTGTTAGTGCTTGTCGGGATTGAAGATCGGGACAGGCAGGAAGACATTGAGTGGTTAGCCAAAAAGATATGCAATCTGCGCATCTTCGATGATGAAAATGGCATGATGAATTGTTCCGTGAAAGAAGTTGGAGGCGATATACTGGTCATAAGCCAGTTTACGCTGTACGCTTCAACGAAGAAAGGTAATCGTCCTTCCTACATCAGGGCGGCCAAACCGGAATTTGCGGTGTCGGTATATGAATCTTTTTGCGATGAAATGGGCCTTCAGTTGGGACATCCGGTACAGACCGGCGTTTTTGGCGCCGACATGAAGGTGCAGTTGTTAAACGATGGCCCGGTGACGATTGTGATGGATACAAAGAATAAAGAGTAAGGAAGATGGAACTGACATTACAAGATGCACAGCGCAAAGTGGATGAATGGATTCAAACGGTGGGTGTGCGTTATTTTAACGAACTCACGAACATGGCGATATTGATGGAAGAGGTTGGCGAGGTTGCTCGAATCGTGGCGCGTATGTATGGCGAGCAATCATTCAAAGAAAGTGACGAAGCGTATGATTTGGCCGATGAAATGGCCGATGTGCTTTGGACGTTGATTTGTCTGGCGAACCAAACGGGGATAGACCTCTCCGTCGCATTTGAGAAGAACCTGCAAAAGAAAACATTACGCGATAGCCGTCGCCATCAGCAGAACCCGAAATTGTGAATTAACGTCGATAATCTTGATATTCGCAAGGTTATTGATACACACAAAGGCGGCGGAACGCTTCTCCGAAATCTGTCGTCGTGGAAATAAAGAAAGAGGCTGACTTTTTGAGACAGCCTCTTTCATTTACCGGTCTTTGGATGGGTTAAAAGTTCGGGTTTATACTCAAGATTTGCTTTGCCTTGTAGAGCATGGTTTCGCTGCCCATGTGGGTAACGGGCGTGCCGTCGGGAAGGACTTGTACGGGCGTGCCGTTGGTGCATTTGGGGATATAATCTTCGATTTCGCTTAACGGGGTTGTGGCGCCGGATTCAAATGCGAAGTCGGGCAGGAAACAAATGCGTTGCCGATGGCTCCGGCGATCGCCCCGTAGTAGTTGGGCGGATTTTTCGCACACTCGGTGAATACGCTCGCCATGCCGCTGCCTACGCTGCCCAGGTCGCTGAGAATGTCTCCGAAAATGCCCACCGTGCCGATGATTTGCGCCGATACCGGCGGATCGGTGATGGTGCCGGCGATGGTGCCGCTCAGGGAGACGGAGGAGTTCTGCTGCGTATGGCCGAGGAAAGCGAGGCCGTCGCCCTCGGTATAGTGCGACACATTCGGGGCATAGAAGCTCATGTCCATGTCGAAAGCAAACCAGCCAAGCCCCAACATGCACAGCTTGTCGATCGGGTAAGGCGTAATCAGGTTCTGGAACGTATTCCCGGCGTCGCTCGATATGTCATACGGGCTTTTTTTCGTGTGCACGTCGGTATGATTGGCGGGAATGCCGTACTGCCAGTTGTGGTAGTAGGGGTATTTCAGTGTATTCTTGGCGTTGGGCGTGATGATGAACGCAAGCTCGCCCGCCGCCGAAGTATTCGTCCCCTGGTAGTAGAAGTTGCGCAACACGCCGGTATAAATGTTGTATAGCCCATAGTAGTTCAGTCGCGCGTCGAAGAGGCAGTAAACCATCCGCCAACCGTCCGCCTTCTTGACGTCTTTCCGCATGGCGTCGTAGAAGGTGATGCTGTAACTTTTCCGGGTTCTCGCTCACGCACACGGCATAGCGGAGCGTCCAGGCCGTCGGCCCGGGATCAGGTTCGGGTTCGGGGTCGTCGTCGTCTTTTCCGCAGGCGGCAAACAGCAGGGCGCAGGCTATGATCATCATGCCCGCCCTCAGGAATCGCCGGAGGATTCCGTTTGAGAAAGTCAAAATTCTTCTTTTCATCTCGTAAGTAATTTGTTGAATATTAATAATATAATAGTTCTTCTTTCGTTCGTAAAAGCTTTCCGCGGCGCGGGAGGTCGGATTCATCAGCTTGGTGAAGCCTGCTTCATCAACCTGGTGAAGCCTGCTTCATCAGCCTAATGAAGCCTGCTTCATCAGCCTGGTGAAGCAGGCTTCATTAGCCTGGTGAAGCAGGCTTCATTAGCTTAGTGAATTTATCCGTCCGGGTGATCCGTCTCATTTGACCGTTAATATGCGGTTGAATGTGACCGTGTGGGGTGCATTGAGCAACCGCACGCTGCTGCTTCCGCACTGCGTGATGACGGACATCAGGTAAGTGCCGGCTGCGAGATCGGCCGGGGCTACGAACATGATCTTTTTGGGTTCGTTCAGGCCGATGGCCGTGGTCGGGATTTGCACTGCGTCCTGCGTGTCCTGATTCGTAAGGAACAGGCCGACGGCGGAATCCGTGCCGGCGATTTTGATGCGCGAGCCTTTGACGTTGACCATGCCGCCGGGGGTGATTTCTTCGTTCACCTTGCCGGAGGCCACGTCCGTCACCTGTGCAATGGCGGCCTGGTCGGGCGCCATGCCGATGCCGTGTACGGGAACGGTTTTGAGCGCTTCGCGCAGTTCTTTCGAGGCGGTGACGGTGACGACCAGCTTGTGCTTGTCTAGGTCCCAGTCGGCCACGTCGCCCGTGAACACGCCTTCGACATCGAGCAGGAGATGTCCCAGGCCGAAGTTCACGATTTCGCCGCGCACCACAGCCTGCAACGCCTCCCTTTTCAGGGCGTTACAGGCGGCCTTCATGCTCTCGGCATTGCCGTTGAAGCCGTGGTTCAGGGCACGGTTGATCAACGTATCTTCGTTGATCGACGCCAGGTTGACCACCCGTCCGTAACGGTCGTCGGGGGTCTCGGTCAGCGGGTTGTCGAACAGTTCGACAATGACCGCATCGGTAGAAGGTTACAAAAAGCGGTTGTAACTGTCAAACTTTTTTGTGATTATTTTATTGATGTTCAGTGAAATGATAACTTAATAAGGACTGACTACTTAGTAGAAATACTTGCTTGCAATGTTAGCAAGTATCTCTACTTGGTAGAAATACTTTCAATGCAGCATTTTGTCGAACGACGGCACGTTATTTCCGGCGGGCTGTATTTAGCGGTTAGTGGTTAGTGGTTAGTGGTTAATCCCCTAATAATACAATACAGCCCACCGGAGTAACGTAATGTTATTTCCGGCGGGCTGTATAATTTATTAGTGGACTAATCACTAATCACTAACCACTAACCACTATCCCACGCTACCTTCGAGCGAGATTTGCAGCAGTTTTTGGGCTTCGACGGCAAACTCCATTGGGAGTTTGTTCATCACCTCGCGGACGTATCCGCCGACAATGAGGGCGACGGCCTTCTCGGTGTCGATGCCACGCTGGTTGCAGTAGAAGAGTTGGTCTTCGTTGATTTTGCCGGTTGTAGCTTCGTGTTCGACGACGGCCGTTTCGTTTTGGATGTCGGCGTAGGGGAAGGTGTGCGCACCACAGGTGGAACTGAGCAACAGGCTGTCGCACTGGCTGTGGTTGCGTGCACCCTCGGCACGCGGCGAGATTTTCACCAGTCCGCGGTAACTGTTTTGGCTGTGTCCGGCGGAGATGCCCTTGGAGACAATCGTGCTGCGGGTGTGGCGTCCGAGGTGAATCATTTTCGTGCCCGTGTCGGCCTGCTGGTGGTGGTTGGTGACGGCGACGGAGTAGAACTCGCCGATGGAGTGGTCGCCCGCCAGGATGCAACTCGGGTATTTCCAGGTGATGGCCGAACCGGTTTCGACCTGCGTCCAGGAGATTTTGCTGCCTTCGCCCCGGCACAGTCCGCGTTTGGTGACGAAGTTGTAGATGCCTCCGCGCCCCTGCCGGTTGCCGGGATACCAGTTCTGGACGGTGGAGTATTTGATTTCGGATCGCTCGCCGGCGATGAGTTCCACGACGGCGGCGTGCAGTTGGTTTTCGTCGCGGCGGGGCGCGGTGCAGCCTTCGAGGTAGCTGACGTAGGCTTCGTCGTCGGCCACGATGAGCGTGCGCTCGAACTGCCCCGTGTTGGCGGCGTTGATGCGGAAGTAGGTGCTCAGTTCCATCGGGCAGCGGACGCTCTTGGGGATGTAAACGAAGGAGCCGTCGGAGAAGACGGCGGCGTTGAGGGCGGCAAAGAAGTTGTCGCGGTATCCGACGACGGAGCCTAAGTATTGCTGTACCAAATCGGGATGGTGCTTCACGGCCTCGCTGAAGGAGCAGAACAGGACGCCCTTCTCGGCGAGGGTTTCGCGGTAGGTGGTCTTGACGGAGACGCTGTCCATGACGGCATCGACGGCCATGCCGCTCAGGAGTTTCTGTTCCTCGAGCGGAATGCCCAGCCGGTCGAAGGTGCGGAGCAGTTCGGGGTCCACCTCGTCGAGGCTCTTCGGGCCTTCCTTCCTCTTGGGCGCGGCGTAGTAGATGATGTCCTGGTAGTCGATCGGGGGAATTTGGAGGTGCGCCCAGGCGGGCATGGTCATGGTCTGCCAGTGGCGGAAGGCTTTCAGGCGGTAGTCGAGCAGCCACTGCGGTTCTTCCTTGCGGGCGGAAAGCTGGCGGATGATGTCCTCGTCCAGGCCGCGGCGGAAGGTCTCGGTCTCGATGTCCGTCGTGAAGCCGTACCTGTATTCGCCCTCCGTCAGGTTGCCCAGTAGGGAGGCAGCGTCCGGCTGTTTCTCCTGCCCGGACTTTTGCTTATGGGGTTTTTTGTTATTTGCCATCATTACTGTCGGTAATTTTCCAGATAAACAGTTCAACGGGGAAAAGGGTTGGCGCAAATTCTTTCACGTGAAAGTAGAGGTGCGATTCGACCTTGGTTCCGTGTGAAACCAGCTGCGAGCGGCGGTCGAGGCCATCCAGCAGATTCAGCGCCAGGCTGAGGAGGAATACGGTGAGGAGCACTCCGGAAAGGGCGCCGGCCAGGCGGTTGAGCAGGCTGAGGGGCGTCAGGTCAATCATCCGGTGAATCACCCACCCGGCCAGCAGGATGAGGCCGGCAATGAGCACAAAGGCCAGTGCGCGGCTGGCCGTCGTCGCAGCCGATGGCTCCAGCCATTCCTCTTGCAGCAGGTATCCGCGGAAGGATTCCGCCACGCCGGAACACAGGTAGATGGCCGCGACAAAGGCTACCAGGGCAACTACCTGGCGTACCAGTCCGTCGGCCCATCCTTTCACCAGCCCGGCAACCGCCAGACCCGCCAGCACAATGTCCAACCGGTTCATGGGCCTTGCTTCCCGTTATTGCAGTGTTTTCTTAATCTTAATCTGGTCGAAGGCTTCGATCATGTCTCCGACCTGGATGTCGTTGTAGTTGGCGAGGAAGATACCGCAGTCCTGTCCCGTCACGACTTCCTTCACTTCGTCCTTGAAGCGTTTCAGGGAGCCGAGGTCACCGGTATGAACCACGATGCCGTCGCGAATCAGGCGCACCTTGTTCGTCCGCCTGATTTTGCCTTCCTTGACGATGCCCCCGGCCACGGTGCCGACCTTGGATACCTTGAATATCTGCAACACTTCCACGTTGCCGGCAATCTCTTCGCGGATTTCGGGCGAGAGCAGGCCTTCCATGGCCGACTTCACTTCCTCGATGGCGTCGTAGATAACGGAATAGAGGCGTATTTCCACGCCTTCCTTCTCGGCCCGCCGGCGGGCGGTGGGTGCGGGGCGCACCTGGAAGCCGATGATAACGGCGTCGGCCGAAGCGGCCAGGTCGATGTCCGATTCGGAAATGGACCCGACGGCCTTGTGGATCACGTTCACCCGGATTTCCTCGGTCGAGAGCTTGATGAGCGAGTCGGACAGGGCTTCGACGGAACCGTCCACGTCGCCCTTGACGATCAGGTGCAGTTCGTGGAAGTCGCCCAGGGCACGGCGGCGTCCGAGTTCCTCCAGCCCGAAGCGTTTCTGGGTACGCAGTCCCAGTTCGCGTTGCAACTGTTCGCGGCGTGCAGCGATTTCGCGTGCTTCCTGTTCGGTCTCCAGCACGTTGAGCGTATCGCCTGCCTGCGGCGCGCCGTCGAGTCCGAGGATGAGCACCGGTTCGGAAGGCCCGGCCGTCTCGACGCGCTGGTTGCGTTCGTTGAACATGGCCTTGGCGCGGCCGTAGTGGGTGCCGGCGAGCATGACGTCGCCCTGGCGCAGGGTGCCGTTGCCGACCAGTACCGTGGCCACATATCCGCGTCCCTTGTCGAGGGAGGATTCAATGACCGAGGCAACGGCACGCTTGTTGGGGTTGGCTTTCAGTTCCAGCATGTCGGCCTCGAGCAGCACCTTGTCCAGCAGTTCCTGTATGCCGACGCCTTTCTTGGCCGAAATTTCCTGGCTCTGGTATTTCCCGCCCCAGTCTTCGACCAGGTAATTCATCTTGGCCAGTTCTTCCTTGATCTTTTCGGGGTTAGCGCCGGACTTGTCGATTTTGTTGATGGCAAAGACGATGGGCACGCCCGCTACGGAGGCGTGATTGATGGCTTCGACAGTCTGCGGCATCACGTTGTCGTCGGCGGCCACGATGATGATCACGATGTCGGTCACCTTAGCTCCGCGGGCACGCATGGCTGTGAAGGCTTCGTGGCCGGGTGTGTCGAGGAAGGTGATCCGGCGTCCGTTCGACAGCTTGACGTTATAGGCTCCGATATGCTGGGTGATGCCCCCGGCCTCGCCTGCAATCACGTTGGCGTTGCGGATGTTGTCCAGGAGCGAGGTTTTCCCGTGGTCAACGTGTCCCATGACGGTTACGATCGGCGGACGGGGCACGTAGTCTTCGGGGTTGTCTTCCTCTTCCCGGATGGTCTCGGCCACTTCGGCGCTGACGTATTCCGTCTTGAAACCGAACTCGTCGGCCACAATGTTGATGGTCTCGGCGTCGAGCCGCTGGTTGATGGATACCATCATGCCGATGCTCATGCAGGTGGAAATGACTTCTGAAACGGATACGTTCATCATGCTGGCCAGGTCGTTGGCGGTCACAAATTCCGTCAACTTCACGACCCTGCTTTCCCGCTCCTCGCGCATCTGGAGTTCCTGTTCGCGCTTTTCGGCGGCGTCGCGCTTGTCGCGGCGGTATTTGGCACCCTTGCTGCTCTTAGTGGTCTTGCTGGTGAGGCGTGCCAGCGTTTCCTTGATTTGCTTCTGTACGTCTTCCTCGCTGACCTCCGCCTTCACGGGCTTGCGCAAACGGTGTGGCGGCGGCTGTTTCCGTTCTTCGCTGCGTCCCGGACGGAAATTCGGGTTTGGCTGGCTCTGTACGGCGTTGATGTCTATCCGGTCTTTCTTGATGCGGTTCCGTTTTTTCTTTGCTGCTTCGTCTTTCGCTGCATTGCTACCGTTAGCGGTGTTACTATTGCCGCTACTGCTGCGGCTACTGCTATTTCGACTGCTGCTGCCGGCGGGCGTAGCGGTACTTGCACCGGCGGCTGTGCCGGCGGCGGCGCCGGGTTGGGCTTTTGCTTTGGCGGCGGCTAACTTACGCCGCTCTTCGCGTTCTTTACGCCGCCGCTCGCTCTTCGATCTCTTTCTCGGACGTGTCGATTGGTTGATGACCGACAGGTCTATCTTGCCCGTCACCTTGATGCTGGGTTCCGGTATCGACTTTTCCAGACGGAAGACTTCTTCTTCGACTTTCTTTTTTTCCGGCTTCTCCTCGGGCGTCGGCGCTTGTGCCGGCTTGTCTGTTTTCTCCGGCTTTTCCGTCTTCGGCACGTCGGCCTGGAGCGGAGTATCCGGTTTCCCGGTCGTCGGTTTCGCAGGCTGTCCGGTCGGCTGCTGCGGAACGCGCGGAACGGGTGCGGGCTGTTCCGGTTTCTTTTTCGCTTCTTCTTTTTTCCCGACAGCCGGCTGTTCCGGTTTAGGAGGCTTGCCGGTGGACGGGGTTTGTACCGATGGGCGGGGCTTTTCTTCTATCGCCGGTTTCGGCTTCCCTGCTTTCGCCGGCTCCTGTTTTACCGGCTTTACCGGTTCCTTCGTCGTTCCATTCACCGGTTCTTTCCGCTTCGCTCCGGCCTGTCCCTTCACGGCAGCTTTCGGAGGATGAGGGTGGTGGTGGGGAGGCCCTTCCGGCTTCGTATCCAGCGAGGTCAAATTAATCTTCCCGACGGTGACAAACTTCGGTTTGTAGTCGTCGGGGATTTCCGTTTTTATTTCCTGGGGCTTATGGGGCGCTTCCGGCTTTTTTTCGACAACCGGCGGTGGTGGTGGTGGCGGCGTCTCCGGCTGAGCCAGTTTATTAAGTAACCGCTTTTGTTCTGCCGGCGGCAAATCTTTCCCCAATCCCTTTACAAGCAGGGTGTACTGTTCGTCCGTAATCTTCACATTCGGATTACTTTCTACCTGATAACCCTTGCTTCGCAGGAAATCGACCACCGTAGTGATGCCAACATTCAAGTCTCTTGTTACTTTGATGATTTTTATGGGCATATAATATGTGTACTATATCTTTATTCCTGATTTCCGGCTTCCGGTTCGACCCCGTTTTCTTCTTCGTGAATAATTGCAGTCTTCGTCTCAACGGTGTTTTCCGTTTCCACGGCGCTCTCCGGCGAAACAGTATCTTCCACGACTTCCTCCGCCGCGTCGTCTTCCGGTTGCGGTGCAGCCGTTTCTCCGGTGTCCTTCGCCGTTTCGTCCGGACGTTGCTTCGTTTGCGTTTCGTCTTCAAACTCGGCTGCCAGGATGGAAATCACATCGTCCACGGTCTGCTCTTCCAAATCGGCGCGTTCGACGATTTCTTCCCGCTTCATGGCCAGCACGGCTCTGGCGGTATTGCATCCGATGTTCTTCAGCGCATCAATGACCCAGGAATCTATTTCATCGGCAAATTCGTCCAGGTAAATATCTTCTTCGTCCATTGCGTCGATGTCGCGGAAGACGTCAATCGTGTAATCGGTCAGCATACAGGCCAGTTTGATGTTCAGCCCGCCTTTTCCGATGGCCAGCGACACTTGGTCGGGACGCAGGGATACTTCGGCCTTGCGTTCGTCTTCGTAGAGGCGGATGTCCGCGATTTTCGCCGGACTCAGGGCGCGTTGGATAAAGAGGGCGGTGTTGGTGGAGAAGTTGACCACGTCGATGTTTTCGTTCCGAAGTTCGCGTACGATGCCCCGGATGCGCGACCCTTTCATGCCGACACAGGCGCCGACGGGGTCGATGCGGTCGTCATAAGATTCCACCGCAATCTTGGCACGCTCGCCCGGGATGCGGGCAATGGACTTGATGGTAATCAGCCCGTCGTTGATTTCCGGCACCTCCAGTTCGAATAGCCGCTGGAGGAACAGTTTGTCTGTGCGGGAGAGGTAAACTCGTGTGTTGTTGTTTTCGCTTTCTACCCGCTGCACCACTGCGCGTACGGCCTGTCCTTTCGCGTAGAAATCGTTGGGTATCTGTTCGCTTTTCGGCAACAGCAGTTCGTTGCCCTTGTCGTCCAGCAGCAGGACTTCCTTTTTCCATACCTGATAGACGTCGGCTACCACGATGGAACCAATCAATCCCTTGTACTTTGCGAACAGATTGTCTTTCTGAAGTTCTATGATTTTGGAGGACAGTGTCTGACGCAGGTTCAGGATGGCGCGGCGCCCGAAATCCGCAAAATGCACTTCATCCGTCACTTCTTCGCCTATTTCGCAATCGGGGTCTATCTCGTGCGCTTCGCTGACGGAAATCTGGAGGTTCGGGTCCTCTACCCGGCCATCTTCCACAGCGATGCGGTTGCGCCAGATTTCAAAATCTCCTTTCTCGGGATTGATGATGACATCATAATTCTCGTCCGTTCCGAACATCCTGGCTATCACGCTCCGGAAGGATTCTTCCAGTACATTAATCATCGTTTCCTTGTCGATGTTCTTCAGTTCCTTAAACTCCGCCAACGTGTCAATCATACTGATTGTTTTTTCTCTCTTCGCCATAACTTTATTTGAATCTTACTGTATTTCTTGTATATCTTATTTCACTGTATGCATACCTGCGCTCTTCCAGGACTTTTACTTTCCGTTTGGCGCCTTCGGGCTTGACTTCTCTTACGAGGGCGAGGGTCACGCCCTGTTCATCCGCTGCCTGGAGCGTGCCGGTCAGTTTTTCCCCGTTCAAGAGTTGCATTTCTACCTCATTGCCTCTGTTTTTTACGTACTGGCGAACGATTTTAAACGGTGTGGAAATACCGGTTGAACCGACTTCAAGGTCGAAGTCTTCCGCATCCCGGTCCAGTTGCTTTTCGATGTAGCGGCTCAACGCCGCGCAGTCGTCAATACCGACAGCCGTGTCATGGTCTATTTCCACCACGATCCGGTTGTCCGGCGTCACCGAAACCTCGACAAGGTAACATTCCGACGTTGCCAAATGCGCTTCAGCCAAGTGTACAATTATATCTTTTTCAATCATATCCATAAAAAGAAGGGGGACTGCTCATCCCCTCTTCATCTCCTCTTTCTATCTCCCCTCGTTTTTGTTATCGGTCGCAAATGTACGAAAAAAATACGTGTCCGGGGGGAAAAAATGATTTCCCTCGTTGCTTTTCGTTTTTTTTTTTGTACCTTGCTCCGCGAAAACTCAATTGCCAACACTGGAATGAAGAGAAAAGAGAAATTTCATATCGAATACGTTTTTGACAAGGTGTCCAACCACAGTTTGTGGAATCATTTGACGACGCCGATGGGGTTATCTGCCTGGTTTGCCGATGAGGTCAATATCGGCAGGGATACATGTACCTTTACCTGGAATAAGACGGTCGAAGAGGCTGAGATTGTTTTTATTAGACCGGAAACAGCCGTGCGTTACCGCTGGCTGAACGATGAAGACAGACCCTTTTATTTTGAATTTAGGATTCACAACTTTGAATTAACCGGAGCTACGTCTCTCGAAATTACCGATTTTGCCGAACCGGACGAAAAGGCCGATGCCATCACCCTGTGGGATTCCCAGGTAGATGAATTGAAGCGGTCGCTGGGGATTTAGGGTCTCTTGGCGTGGTGTCGGTCTTTGCGGACCCCGCAATCACTCAACAACAAGGCTTGTTTTTCGGGGTATCTCGCGTCAAGGACGGGAGGATGATAAGAATGGAGAATTGAGAATTGTAGGCGTTCTCAATTCTCCATTCTCAATTCTCCTTGTGGAGAGGGATCGTGCTCGTAGGGGCGTATCGCATACGCCCTCATTTTCCAATAAGAGGCTTTTGAGACAGCCTCTCGGAGGGTGAATCCGTCATGCACCTCTTCCGCCAAGGTTTAATTTCGTATCTTTGTCATTGTGAAAATGATGCGCTATGAACAGGTGCGTGAAGAAAGGATTAAAGATAGCCGGATGGAGTGGTTTGGGGGTCATGCTTGCGGTATTGCTTTCGGGCGTACTGTTCTATTTCCCGCCGGTGCAGCGTATCGTCGTCAGCAAGGCGTTGCAGGCCGTGTCCTCCGCTACGGGGATGCGTGTAGAGGCGGGCGAGGTACGGCTGTCGTTCCCGTTGAACCTGACGATGCGGGAGGTCTGTATGACCGGGGCGGAACAGGATACGTTGCTTTACGTCGCTCATGCGGTGGTGAACGTACGTCCGTTGCCCCTGCTGGACGGGGAAGTGGCGATAGACACCTTGCTGCTGGAGGAGGCGCGGGTGAACACCCGTGCCTGGACGGAGGGCCTTGAAGTAGCAGGCGTTATTGGCTCGCTGGCCACCTCGGGCGACCGGATTCACCTGATTCGTGAAGACATCCGGGTGGCCGAATGGCTGCTTTCCGACGCCCTGGTGACGATCCGTATTGATTCCATTGCTCCGCCGGACACGACCGAACCGCCTGTCCGCTGGAAACTGTACCTGGACAACATCCGCCTGCAACACACGTCCGTCGCGTTGCAGATACCGTCCGATTCCCTCGAAGTTGCTACCACTTTTGAAAACATCACCCTGACGGACGGCCTCATCGACCTGGGCGCGGAACGCTATTCCGCCGCGCAGGTCCTGCTCGCCGGCGCCTCCGCCGGCTACGACGCCGGCCCCCGCCCCTCCGTCCGGAAGGGCCTCGACCCTTCGCACATCGCGCTTTCGGACCTGCATATCCGCCTGGATTCCCTCTTTCTACAAGGAGGGGAGATGCACGCCCTGCTCCGGTCGTTCTCTGCCGCCGAACAGTCGGGACTCTCGCTGCGTATGGAAGGAACGGTTCATGCCGATTCGACCCGGTTGTCCATCCCCCGCTGGTTGCTGCAAACGCCCTATTCAACCGTTTCTGCGCAGGTGGAACTCCCCTGGTTGACGCCGGCGGAAAGGCAGGGCACGTTCCGGTCGCAGGTGGAAGCCTCGCTCGACCGGCGCGACGTGCTGACCGCCCTGGGCGGGTACGCTCCTGACCTCGAACGCTATTACCCGGATACGCTCCTGAGCGTTTCCGCCCTGCTGGAGGGCCACCCGGGACGGATGCACCTCCGGCATTTGGAGGGCGAGCTGCCGGGCGTGTTCCGGGTAGCGGCCGAGGGCGTGTTCCGGAATGTAACCGGCGGGGCGGCGCCTTCGGGCGAGTTGCATCTGAGGGCGCATACCGGGACGTCCGGGCTGTTGCAGGAAACGCCGTTGCCGGTGGGCGGCGGGCGTTTCCGTATTCCCCAAGACTTGCAACTGAACCTGGAAGCGGCGCTGGCGGGCGGCGACTGCCGGCTGGCGATGCTGCTCGCCGGGCAGGGCAGGGTACGCCTTTCCGGACACTACCACACCGTACGGGAGGAGTATGAAGCAATCCTCGAGGTGGACAGCCTGGCGCCGGTCTGCTTCATGCCGCAGGATTCCATTACCCTGCTTACGGCTTCGCTCCGCGCCCGGGGGAAAGGAATAGACCCGTTTCACGACTCCACCCGGATGCAACTCCACGCCACGCTGACGGAGTTGCAAACCCCCGGCGCCACGTTCTACGGCCTCTCGCTCGATGGGCTATTGAAGGCGCATCGCCTGCAAGCCTCGCTCCTCAGCCTCTATCCTTATGCCCGGGGAACCGTCGCGCTGGACGGAACGCTGCGCAGGGAAAACACGACGGCCAGGCTGATTGCCGGGATCGACTCGCTGGACCTCTACGGCCTGAAATGGACGGATATGCCCCTGGCCCATTCCTTCCAGTTGTTCTCGGAAATAGAGACCGACTGGGGCAAACGCCACCGGCTGGATCTGACCCTGGGAAACTGGGAGATGACGCTGGAGAGGCAACAGGTAAGCCCGAAGGTGCTGACCCTTCATGCCACCGGCGACGAAGATACCGTGCGATGTTCCTTTCATGCCGGCGACCTGGGAATCACGCTCACCGGGAATGCGGACTTGGAGACGACCGTCCGCAAGCTGGCCGACGCCTCCGCTTATTTCATGCAGCAGATCAAACAGGACTCCGCCGTCCGGCTGGAGGCGCTCCGGCCGCTGTTGCCCGACGTCTCCCTGCGCGTAACCGCCGGGCAGGACAACCCGGCGTATCCCTATTTGCAGGAGAACAACCTCTTTTTCGACCGTTTCGCGCTCGACGCCTCCACTTCGCCCGAAAATGGACTGCAAATGAGCGCCCGGCTGTTTTCCTTACTTCAGGATACGACGAAGATCGACACGCTGCGGATGAACGTGTGGCAGGACGCGGCGGGCATCCATCACACGGGCGAGGTGATCAAGCACAAGTTCCGGAACCAGGAGCCTTTCACCGCCGGATGGAACGGGCGGTTGCAGGACGAGGCGGCGGCGCTGGAGGTGTATTACCGGGATGGACGCGGCGTGACCGGCTGGCAACTGGGGCTTCAGGCTGCGAAACATCCGGAGGGCTGGCTTTTCAATCTACAGCCGGACGTGGTGATTGCCTTTTTGCCTTTCTCTGTGAATCCCGGCAACTATGTGCTGTTCAAAAACGCCGGGGATATGTCCGCCAACCTCCGCCTGGACGGGGCCAGGGACGCTTACCTGTGGCTCCATTCGCTGGAGGAGGAGGGAGAGGAGGCAAAAATGAAAGAGTGGATGCTTGAAATCAGCGGGATTGACCTGGGCCTGGCGTCGAAAGGATTCGGACAGGCGTTGCCGGTGCGGGGACGGGCGGATTTGTCGCTGCGTTATGTGCCCGTGGACCATACCTACCTGGTGGCTGCGGACGGGAGCGTCGAGGACCTGGTTTACCGGGACGGCCGGGTGGGTAACCTGCGGATGAACGGCGTCTATCTGCCCGTCCGGGAGGATGAGCGCCGGATGGACCTGCATTGGGTCCGCGACGATGCGGAATTTGCCGCCTTCACCGCCTCCTTCTTCCCCCTGGAGGGCGGACGTATGGACGGGAGGCTGGAGGTGAAGCGGCTGCCGCTGGCCATGCTGGACCCGTTCATGGAGAACCTCACGCAGTGGAGCGGCAGGGTGGGGGGATCCATGAGGGTGACGGGCACGGTCAGGGAACCGCTGCTGAACGGCTACGTGCAGGCCGACACGGCGATTGCCTTTTTTGCGGCGGCCGGGACGCAGCTACGCCTCGACAGCCAAAGGGTGGAGATACGCGACAGCCGGGTAGAGTTCAGGAAATACGAGGTCTATGCCGCCGGGAACAACCCCTTCGTGATCGACGGCGTGATTGACTTCCAAAACCCGGAGCGGGCAAACCTCGACCTGAAGCTCACGGCCCATAACCTGCAACTGATGAATGCCCCGAAAAGGCCCGAAAGCATCGTATACGGCAAACTCGCTGCCGGCCTCGAGGCCACGCTCCGGGGGCCGCTCGAGGCGCCGGAGATGAGGGGCCAGGTGCATCTGCTGGGCGCCACGAACATGAGTTACATCCTCAAGGAATCGCCGCTGGCGGCGCAGGACCGCATGGCCGACCTGGTGTCCTTTGTCTCTTTCCGGGACACCGTCCCGCGGCGTGCCCGGCGGAGTTTCACGGGCCTGCCGCGCGAATGGGCGGCCAAGGGCGGGCCGGACCTGATGCTCAACATCCGCCTCGACCCGTCCGTGAAACTGAAAGTTGACCTGGACAGCGAGGCCTCCAACCGGGTGGAGTTGGAAGGCGGCGGCGACCTCTCGCTCCGCTACACCCCGCAGGGAGACCTGATGCTCACCGGGCGTTACACGCTTTCGGGCGGACGGGTGAGGTATAACATGCCTGTGATTGCCAACAAAACGCTCCAGATTAAGGAAAACAGTTACATCGAATGGACCGGCAATCCGTTTGACCCCTACCTGAGCCTCAAGGCGACCGAGCGTGTCCGTTCGTCGGTGGGCGCCGGCGGACAGGCGCCTCACATGGTGAACTTCGACGCCGGCATCGAAGTGAAACAGCGCATGGCGAACCTGTCGTTGCAGTTTACGCTCGAGGCGCTGGACGATGCCTCGGTGCAAAACCAGTTGGTGGCCATGGGGCCGGAGGAGAGGAGTAAACAGGCCGTCAGCCTCTTGCTCACGGGTATGTACCTGGCCGACGACGGCTCGGGGATGCGGAAGCTGGACATGGGCATGGCGCTGAACAGTTTCCTGCAGAGCGAAATCAACCACATCACCGGCAGTTTGTTGAAAGACATCGACCTGGACTTCAGCATGGACAGCTACGACGGGACGGAACCGGGCAGCGGACGGCGGACGGATTATGCGTTCCGTTTCTCGAAACGTTTCTACAACGAGCGGATCAACGTCATCCTGGGCGGGCGCGTCTCCACGGGCGACCTCCCCGGGCAGAACGCGACCTTCCTCAACGACGCCTCCCTCGAATACCGGCTCGACGACGCCGGCAGCCGCTATGCCAAACTGTTCTACAACCGCCGCTACGAAAACCTGCTGGAGGGCGAGATCACAAAATACGGCGCCGGCGTGGTCTTCCGGAGGAAGATGAGGCGGCTCTATGATTTGTTCCTCTTCCGGAAGAAAGAAGAAAAGGCCGGGGAAGAGGAAAAAACCGGCCGCACAAAGTCAATCAATAAATGAAAAGACAGGATGAAGAAAGCAGTCATATTATTCGTTTTGGCTCTCACCCTTTCCGGGTGTAACAGGGAGCCGATATATATTCCGGTAGAAGCCGTCTTCCGGGAGTTGAAACCGCTTGAAAAAGGCGCTAAGCCGTCATTCATGACCGAATCCATCGGCGACACGTTAAGGTTCCGGATTGTTACCGAAAACATATTGACGCCGGCCGAATTTCACAGCATAAAGGCATATATAGACTATCGTATTCTTTATGTAAAGGTATATACCACAAACCATTCCGGTTTTCCGCCCCCTCTGGAGTCTTTCGGTACGATGCACGAAATCTGTTTTGACCTTTTGAATATAAAGCAAGGAACGTATGGCTTGGAAACAGAAATAAACGGATATAAGAAAGGCCCTACATCGGTTAGCCATTCGAATCAGTGACATAGATAACCGTCAAATATGAAAACTCCACCTTTTGATCCTTTAGACCTTTTATATCTTTTCGGTCATTTCGGTCTTTTAGGCCTCGGGGGAACCGAACTCCGCAGAACCGATCAGACACAAAACCAGACCGTGCACGGTATAGCAGTGACCGGATGGCTGCACCTTTGTACGCCCCTCCTTGTACACACTGTACAACGGGCGTTGTACACACTGTACAACGGGGCTTGTACACGCTGTACAAGGAGGCTTGTACACACTGTACAACGGGGCTTGTACACACTGTACAAGGGAGGGCGACCACGATGGTCGTCGGGAGGCGACCACGATGGTCGTCGAGGGGCGACCGCGATGGTCGTCGAGGGGCGACCACGATGGTCGTCGAGGGGCGACCACGATGGTCGTCGGGAGGCGACCACGATGGTCGTCGGGGGGCGACCACGATGGTCGTCGGGGGGCGACCACGATGGTCGTCGAGGGGCGACCCCGATGGTCGTCGGGAGGCGACCACGGTGGTCGTCGAGGGGCGACCACGATGGTCGTCG
>JAISOP010000230.1 GCA_031275525.1 Tannerella sp. | reverse complement strand
GTCTTTTTTCCGTCCGCCGAACGGTATGGATTGTGCCGATGCTTGAGGTACGATTGATATGCGGCGCTGCTCTCGTAATATCCGTCAGGACCCTTAAACGAAGAAGATTCGTCGCAGCGGTACAATTCCAGCAGCGCCGGAAAGAGAGGAGACGTGATCACCTCCTCAACCCGTTTCAGGGGAAGCCGGGGCAGAGCGGCGGGAAGCATATGGTTCTTTACCAGATAACAGACCGCATCGGCAAGAACCGGATCAAAACCCAGCCGATCCAGAAAACGCCGCGCCGTCCGGACGCCCAATTCCGCATGGCCCGAAAACCGGTGGCTTCCTTCCATTCCTGCCAGCGCCTTGCCCGTATCATGGAGAAGCAGCCCCAGGGAAAGAACAAGATCATGGGAAGTCCGGCTGTTGACCACGGGCTTCCGGTAACGGAAGGTTTCCATGGTATGTTTCCACACATTGCCTTCAGGATGAAATTCCTTGGAGTGATCCACGCTGTCCAGCACGGCCAGTTCGGGCCAGAATTCTCCGGCAAAGCCCGCCGTCTTAAGGAACTCCAGCCCCAAGCCGGGATTGGGGGAACACAAAATACTGGTAAGAAAAAGACGCTGTTCCTCCTCCCGGGGCGGCGGTCCCTTGGGAAGGCGGCCAAACAGACTCGCAATTTCCTCAATCAGCCGGGGCTGATATTCATCGCCGCAATACCGGAACAGGATCAGCGCTCCCTCCAAAAGGGCCCGGTACCGTTCCGTCCCTGCCCTGGTCCCTTCCCACCAGGGAAAGGGTTCCGGCGCCGTTCCAGACTCCCTTCCCTTCCGTCGGATCCCGATATGTTTTGCCGCTGTTCCGGCCTCGTATCCCCTCTCCTTGTCCAAAAGTCTCCTGAGCCAAGTATGGATACCCCGGGGATCTTTGAAACGTCCGGTCTTCCAGTCCTGATAAAAATCCAAAAAATCAAAACTGCCGACGGAAGACCGGAAATCCGGGGGTGATTCATCGGTATCCAGACAGCGAAAATAACATGTCCACCCTCCGCTTTCCGCTGCAGCATCAGCAAGAATGGCGCCGGGGAAACGGAGCCCCTCAATGTACCGGGCCAGATCGGACAGGCCGGCATCAGTATCGACAAAGATGAAAGAAAGGGAATTCCGGCCCA
The DNA here is from genome assembly GCA_031275525.1 of Tannerella sp. Lineage (GTDB taxonomy): Bacteria > Bacteroidota > Bacteroidia > Bacteroidales > Tannerellaceae > Tannerella. The sequence continues at coordinate 5,021 of JAISOP010000230.1, read as the reverse complement.
AATAACGATCTATAGCGCTGAAACCCCGGAGTCGCACGGAAAAGCCACAGGAGACGAGCATATCGGGAATGGCGATTTCATGCATCATCCCGGCATCCTCACCGGAACATGCTCATGACAAATTTCATATAAAAATTGTTATTCAGGAATGAAATTCTGTCAATGATACCATCCGGTTGCCAAAGCGGTTTATTGGCAATGACCGCGTATTTTATGTTACACTTCCAAATTAATGACGCTTACCATTGTGCTTATAGGGTTAAGTCTCTCGATGGATGCTTTTGCTGTTTCGGCAGGCTCCGGGATTTCCATCAAGGGCCTGAAATTTTTTTATATTATCCGCGGAGCATTCTTCTTCGGTCTTTTTCAGTTTATCATGCCCGTCGCAGGATGGTATCTGGGTAAATCAACTTTGTCTCTTATTGAAGATTACGATCACTGGACAGCTTTTGTCCTCCTGGCCTTCATCGGCGGAAAAATGATAAAAGAATCTTTCGACCTGAAATCGTCTTCGCCGGATGCAGACTGCCGTACCGAAAAAAAGGCGGCGGATATACGAAATTTGGGAACCCTTTTCGTCCTGACCATCGCTACAAGCATTGACGCCTTGGCGGTTGGCATTTCCTACAGCGTCCTGGATCAGGACATCTGGGCAGCCGCCGGGTTAATCGGAGGAATCACCTTCGTCGTCTGCATAGCGGGTTTTGAATTGGGAAAACGCATCGGCCTTCTTTTTGAAAAGACCGCACAGCTCGTGGGCGGCCTCATTCTCATCGGTCTTGGCATAAAAATACTGATTGAGCATATCTTTAAATGACGGAGAGAGAGGGATTTGAACCCTCGGTACCCTTACGGGTACACACGACTTCCAATCGTGCACCTTCGGCCGCTCGGTCATCTCTCCAAAACAAAAACCTTCCCCGGAGAGAGAGGGATTCGAACCCTCGGAACCCTTACGGGTTCAACGGTTTTCGAGACCGTCCGATTCAACCACTCTCGCATCTCTCCAAAAACGACACAACGGTACATTCATGCCATTTTTGTTGACTGAGGCTGAGAGGATTCGAACCTCCGACCTTCAGATCCGCAATCTGAAGCTCTATCCAGCTGAGCTACAACCTCACTGTATCAAAAATACGGCAAAACGCCGTTTCGGAGCAGGGGGGATTCGAACCCCCGGTACCCTTTCGGGGCACAACTCCTTAGCAGGGAGCCCGATTCAACCGCTCTCGCACCGCTCCAATTTCTATTTTTCGGCCTGAAAAGACCACACGCCCATTTTAGCCTTTCGGTTTCTACGGAGCAAGGGGGATTCGAACCCCCGGTACCTTGCGGTACAACGGTTTTCAAGACCGCCTCCTTCAACCACTCGGACATCGCTCCAGAACGGTTTTACATGATAACCAATTGAAAGAGCTTCGTCAAGTATGCGCGTTGCCTCACTGAAAATGTTACCGAAAAGGGACCATGCCTCAAATTGAAAATGTTACCCAAATTATTATGAGGACGCTCGAAGGAGGGCGTCCCAATGTGGTTAACTATGCAACAAAAACAGGCCGTGACACGGGAATATAGACCGCGTTACCAAAAGGCATCCAAAAAAGAAAAACAGTCCCTGCTGGACGAGTTCACCCGCCTCACCGGCTACCACCGGAAGTCCGCCGTCCGCCTCTTAACCGCCAAGCCGGTCAGGGAAGTCCTGGTCTCCCTGGATGGGAAGCCGGTGAAACTCAAGCCTCAAAAAAAACGACCCCCAAACCGCAAAGGCAAGCGCCTCTACACCGATGAGGTCATCGCCTCCCTCAGAGCGGTCTGGGCCTTCTTCTGGTTCAAATGCGGGAAGATCCTCGCCCCTCTCATGCGTCAGCAGATGCCCTTCATCGCACAATGGCCCACCTTCAACATCACCCCCCATGTCGCCGAAAAACTCAAAGCCATCAGTCCGGCGACCATCGACCGCCGCCTCAAAAAAGACAAGGAAGCCCTCAGGCTGAAGGGGAAAAGTCTCACCAAACCCCTGGATTCCCTCAAAAGCCGCATCCCCATACGCACTTTTTACACCGGCGAGGAGCGGAAACAGCCCGGCTTTTGGCAAATCGACACCGTCCACCACTGCGGGCAGTCCACTGTGGGCCAGTATGTCCATACCTTGACCGCCACCGATGTCGCCTCCGGCTGGACCGAACTCCGTTCCCTCCTCAACAACGCCCATTCCTGGACTTTCAAGGCCCTGACGGACATCAAAAACACCGTCCCCTTCCCCGTCCTGGAGTTCCACAGCGATAACGGCTCCGAGTTTATCAACAACGCCACCGAAATTTGGTGCAAAAACGAACACCTCCCCTTCACCCGCAGCCGCGACCATCAGAAAAACGACAACTGCTTCGTCGAACAGAAAAACGGCGCTATCGTCCGTGAATATGTCGGCTATGACCGCCTCTCCGGTTTCCAGGAACAGGCCCTCCTGGCCGCCATCCATGTCCCTCTGGTCCCACTCCTCAACTTCTTCATCCCCACCCAAAAACTCAAAAGCAAAACCAGGGTGGGCTCCAAGGAAATCAAGGTCTATGACGAACCCAGAAGCCCCTTCCAAAGACTCATGGAAAACGGAGAACTGCCCCAGGCGTACAAGGACACCCTGGCCGCCCAATGCGCCCTTTACAACCCGGTGGAACTTCAACAGAATGTCAACAAAGCTATCTTGCGCCTGCGCCAGCGGCTTGCTCAAGTAAACCGTACCCAGACACAGGAGCAGAACTAGCTACGGTAACATTTTCTAAATGAGGCATCCATGCCTTTCGGTAACATTTCAAAATGAGGCATTTCGGTATGTCAGAACACCGCTACTTCGTACGCATCAACCGCCTGATCGGACTTTTTGGCGGCAATCAGCTTTTTCTTTCCGAAGGCGAATCTGTCTTCGGTCTGCTTCCGGGTATCGATGGTAACCGGCGTTCCTCCGCGGACAGATCGGGCTTTTCCTCTGCCCGTACCACGGCGGATAACAGGCCGCTATATGGCTCTCAGGGAATGTATGTCCCTGACGATAGTCTCTCCCGAAGTTCGGAGAGCCGCCGACTCATTCCTGATTTTGATAATCAGATTGTTTATCTCGTTCAGAGAACTTATTACCCGGTTTCCCCCGCTGCTCTGGGTATCGATGGCTTCCTTTATGCTTGCTACCTCGTCTTTCACCGCGCCGACAAGGGATACGACGGAGTCAAACTGCGCCTGGGCTTCGTCTGAGGATTCCCGGGAACCGTCGATCAGGTCCTTCATATTTTTCAGACTCCCGGAAATTTCCTTCGCCTGACGGCCCGAATTGTCCGCCAGCTTCCGGATTTCCCCGGCAACCACCGCAAAGCCCTTACCCACGGCTTCCCCCGCATGGGCCGCTTCAATGGCCGCGTTCATCCCCAAAATGCCGGTTTGATCCGCTATATCGCCGATAACAAGGCATGACTGGATGAGGGAATCGGCTTGGGAGGAGACATCGCCGATGAGTTCGCCCGTTTTGGTTATCCTTTTTTTGCCCTCCGCGGACGATTCATTCAGTTTGAGAACCGTGGCGGCATTATGATCCAGCGTAGCATCAATAGAATGAATGGTTTTAACCATCTCCTCTATAATGGACGACGAAGAAAAAACATGCTCTGCGGCAGAACTTATCTCCTCGGACAAACTGCTTATCCCTTCTATGCTTTTGTTCATCTCTTCAAGGACACGATCCAGGACCGTGTTTACCGCATCCTTCATTCTTTGTTCGTTGCTCAGATTCTTTTCAAATTCCACGTAATACTGGCAATTTTCCCTCTTGTTAAGGCCGTTGATGATAGCCACCGCCATCTGCTCGCAGCTCCGGTATCCACAGGCTCCGCAGTTAAGGATGTCGCCCGGTTCGGTCTTGTGCATGCTGACAAACATGGCGTCAATTTTCTCCCGGGAAGGGGCAACGACCCGTGCTTTAAAAATTGCGGATCGGTCAACATAAGAACGATTGTAAAGATTTTCCTCCCAATAGGTGTCCAGTATCTTTTCAATTCTGTTTTTACGGAAAAATTTCGCGAATCCCCTTGGCCGGTACTTTTCCTTTACCTCCCTGGCCCGTTTTTCCACCAAGTATTCAACATCATCCAGATGTTTACCCCGGTTTCCCGTGCCCGCACCGCCGTTACAACCCATGTGGCAGTTAAGGCAGTCGACAAGGGGATACACCGGAGCGTTTCCCTTTTGAACGGATTGGGAAAAATGTGCAAAATAATGATACACATCGGGAGAACCTTCAATTTTTCGGGTATGGGCGTTCACGTCAGGATCGTAGCGTCCCACAGTACGCATAAGCCCTCCGGGGCTGGAAAAGAGCACCGCCCGTTCCGCCGAAGGATTATCATAATCCCTTTCGGGATAATTGGAGATCCGGTCCCCCCTGCCGTCCAGATATTGCTGTATTGAATTAAAGGTAACATTGTAGTCCCCCAGGCCGCAGGCATCAAATTCCCTCCTTTTCGCGTAACAGGGACTTATGGCCGCGATCCTGTAGTCCTTATACGCCGGATAATACCGTTTAATCATCTTCATGGTATGCATCATGGGACTGTCTGCGGGGGCCAGCCAGGGGATAAGCTCGGGCCGGTACATTTCGATGAAGGTAACCAAAGCAGGACAGGGTTGGGCGATGACAGCTCGGGGTTTTTTCGTTTTCATATAATGAACATAGGACTTTACGGTCAGTTCCGCTCCAAAGCTGACATCAAATACCCCTTTGACCCCCAGAGACACGAGAAAGCCGTTGACATTAAGGTACTTCCCCTCAAAACTGGCCGCCGATGCGGGAGCCACAATGGCGATAATACCGATTCCCTTTTTCAGATCCGCCATGAAATTGTCAAAATCATCCAGGCCGATGCGGGCATTGTGAGTACAGGCGCTGATACATTCACCGCATCCGATACAAAGATCGCTGTGATGATCCACAATGTCCCCCGAGCCGTCATTACACATTTTTGCGGGACAAACCATAA
>JAISOP010000102.1 GCA_031275525.1 Tannerella sp. | reverse complement strand
GACCGTGTAGTTGGTGAAGCCTTCGGCGCGGTGAATGCCGTGGTCAATGCCCCGGTAGCTCCCGTCCGTATCCATGTAGAGGGACGGATGGATGAGGGCGTGGTAGAGCGAGGTATAGAGCATGGTCTTCCGCTCGTCCGTCGCCCCCTGCACCTCCAGGCAGGCCAGTTCCTTTTCCCAGCGCTCCGCAGCCTCGGCGCGGAGCCGGTCAAAGGATTTGCCGGCCGTTTCGGCCTCCAGGCTGCGCAGGGCGCCGGCCGTGCCGACGGCCGACAGCGCCACCCGGACTTCGAGTTCGGCTGCGTCCGAAGGCGCGAACTCAAAACAGGCGACCACCTTCCGCCCGCCCATTTCGGGGAAGTCCGCTTTGGGAAACTTCCGCCAGAAGCCGGGATACTTCGGCGTCTCCCGGTCTTCATACCGGTAGTGGGCCAGGGGCTGCGAGAAGGAGACGGCGAAATAGGTATAGTTCACGCGCGACCAGCCGTTGGTGATGCGGTAGCCGGTCAGCAGCGTATCGTTTTCGACCCGCACGCAGGCCCACAGCGTCTTACCGTCGTAATTGTAGATGCCGTGTATCAGGTCCAGGATCAGCTGTTTCTTTTCGCCCGCCGGGAAGGTATAGCGGTGGATGCCCGTCCGTTCGGTAGCCGTCAGCTGCACCCTGACCCGGTAGTCGTCCAGCACGACCTCGTAATAACCCGGCTCCGCCCGTTCCGTAGCGTGCGAGAAGCGCGAGCGGTAGCCCGTTTCCGGCTGCGCCGCCGTACCGGGATTCAGTTTCGGCTCGCCGGTGACCGGCATCAGCAGTATATCCCCCAGATCCGAATGACCGGTGCCGCTGAAATGCGTGTGACTGAAGCCCACGATCGTCGAATCGCCGTACTGATAACCCGCGCAGTAGCGGTAAGCATCCTTTTGATAAACGCCGTCGAGGTTATGCGGCACCGTGTCCGTATCGGGACTTAGCTGGACGGCGCCGTGTGGCACGCAAGCGCCCGGAAACGTATGTCCCATCTGCGTGGTACCGATCATCGGATCGACCGACGACACCCGCTTTTCCTGCCCGTATAGCCGGACAACGCCCAGCAGGGCGGCTAAAATAAGGATTTTCCTCATGATTTTTTTTTGTTTTTTAGTCCGGTAAAGGTACGTAATAATTTCCTATCCGAAGAAAGGCGATTGGAAAGGAGGTGTAGCTCCAAGGGTCGCGCCCGGCCAGAGGGGGGAACGTTGGCCCGGCGCCCGTATTGCGGGACCCCGCAATAGCCTTGTGCGGGGTCCCGCACTAGCCTTGTGCGGGGTCCCGCACTAGCCTTGTGCGGGGTCCCGCACTAACCTTGTGCGGGGTCCCGCACTAACCTTGTGCGGGGTCCCGCACTAACCTTGTGCGGGGTCCCGCAATAAGTTAGTGCGGGGTCCCGCAATAGATGAGAGCGGGATCCCGTCCTGTACGGTTTCCGGAAGTTCCTCTCTTCCCGTCCGGTGGAGATACCTGTCCCGGCTTGAACGGACATTTGTGTACACCATAATTTTACATTCTCCATTCCCTATCCCTTCTCCATGCCACTCACTTTGCTATCCCGATATGACAATACCGGGATATTTTTTGTACATTTGCGGCTGATATGATTAAAAGAATAAACGAGCATGGGGGCATGGAAGCATTCTACCGGATACATAAGTACTTGTTGGCGCACCTGTATTCGCCGGTGCGTCGCGGATTGATGGACGAAATCAACTGGAACGACCGGCTGATTGGGATCAAGGGTTCGCGGGGAGTGGGTAAAACAACCTTCCTGCTCTCTTACGCCAATGAGTTCTTCGGCCCCGACAACAGGGAATGCCTGTATGTCAATCTGAATCATTTCGTCTTTACGGAACGGACGCTGGTCGATTTCGCCGACGAATTCCGTTCGCAGGGAGGCAGGGTGTTGCTGATTGACCAGGTATTCAAGTATCCGGACTGGTCGAAGGAGTTGCGCTATTGCTACGACCACTTTTCCGGCCTGCGGATTGTGTTCACCGGTTCGTCGGTGATGCGGCTGAGGGAGGAAAACCCGGACCTGTCGGGCAAGGTTTCGCCCTACTACCTGCGGGGATTCTCGTTCCGGGAATACCTGAACCTGATGACCAACAACCGCTTTCCGGCCTATACGTTCGATAAGGTGATGCAGCATCATGCGGAAATAGCCAGGGAGATTTGCGCGAAGACCCGGCCGGAGGCGTATTTCCAGGATTACCTGCATCACGGTTTCTACCCGTTTTTCCTGGAGAAACGCAGCTTTTCGGAAAACCTGCTGAAGACGATGAACATGACGCTGGAAGTGGATGTGTTATACATCAAGCAAATTGAACAGAATTACCTGCCCAAGTTGCGGAAGCTGCTGTATCTGCTGTCCTTAAGTACGCCCTGCTCGCCGAACGTCAGTCAGTTGAGTAAGGCCATCGGCGCCTCGCGTGCCACGGTGATGAATTACATCAAATACCTCAAGGAGGCGCGGCTTATCAACCTGCTCTACGCCGAGGGAGAGGCGTTTCCCTATAAGCCGTCGAAGGTCTATCTCTACCATTCCAACCTGATGTATGGCATTAACCAGATGCCGGTGGACATGCCGGGCGTGTACAGGACGTTCTTCTTCAATCAACTGCTGAAGGACAACCGGATCAATGAGAGTAAGAAGAACGCCGATTTCCTGGTCAACGGCGCCTGTCATTTCCTGATAGAGGATAGCGGAAAACGGATGAAAAACAATCCGGACTTCCATTACGCGGCCAACAAGCCGGAAGCGGGCGAGGAGAATGTGATCCCGCTGTGGCTGTTCGGGTGTATGTACTAAGAAGCGGATTGTTGTAGAGTGAAACAGGAATAGAGTTTATAACCAAAATAAATTACAGAGATGATGACTAAGCAAAAGAAATTTGTAACGTGTGACGGGAACCAGGCCGCGGCGCATATATCGTATATGTTCAGCGAAGTGGCGGCGATTTATCCCATCACGCCCTCGTCCACGATGGCGGAATATGTGGACGAATGGGCGGCTTCGGGACGGAAGAATCTTTTCGGGGAAACGGTGCTGGTGCAGGAGATGCAGTCCGAGGCCGGGGCGGCCGGGGCGGTGCACGGCTCGCTGCAGGCCGGGGCGCTGACGACGACTTATACGGCGTCGCAGGGCTTGCTGCTGAT
>JAISOP010000091.1 GCA_031275525.1 Tannerella sp. | reverse complement strand
GAACATGTACTGCGAAATACCGGCCGACAAAGCGGACGCCGGCTATCCCTACGAAGGCCCCGTGGAAGACAATCCGCGCAACATCTCGCCCGCAAGCATCGTCGGGCTTGAAGGCGGACACGACATCGAGAACGTCACCCTGCGCAACATCACGCTGGTCTATCCCGGAGGCGGCAACCCCCATTACGCCCGCCGCGGACTGACGCCGGCCGAGCTGCAGGCCATCCCCGAAATGCCGCTCTCGTATCCCGAGTTTTCACAGTTCATAGAACTCCCGGCATGGGCGTTCTGGGTACGGCACGCGAAGAATGTCCTTTTTGAAAACATTACGCTCAAAGCCGGAGAACGCGATTACCGTCCGGCCGTCGTCATTCAGGAATCCGACGGCGTGACGCTGAAAAACATCGTTTACGACGAACCGGGAGGCCGGAAGAAACAGGTGCATACCTATAAATCAAAAAACATCGTACAGGAATCATTCAAAAAACAAACAAGTCATGAAAAAAAATAGTATTAAGATACTGATGCTCGGCGTCGCCCTGCTGGCCTGCCGGCAACTTCAGGCCAAAGATTACGACGTCAGGGAGTTCGGAGCCGTCGGCGACGGGATTTTCCTGAACAGCTGTATCATCCAACATGCCGTCGATTATATTCATGCCCACGGCGGCGGGCGGTTAGTCTTCTATCCGGGCGCATACGTCACCGGAAGCATTTATCTGAAATCGAACGTGACGCTCCACATCGAACAGGGCGCTACGCTGCTGGGGTCGACCAACCCGTGGGATTACGTGAAGGATCCCTATGTCGGGTGGAATGCGATGATTTTCGCCGTCAAACAGGAAAACGTCGGTATCACGGGCAAGGGCGTCATCAACGGACGCGGATTCACGACGGCCAACAATATGATCCGCTATATTCAGAAAGGACTGTACAGCGACCCGCTGAAATACGACCGTCCGAACGAAACCAACCGTCCGGAAAATATCTATTTCCGCGAATGTACGCACGTGACGGTAAAAGACGTCACGATGAAAGATCCTGCAAGCTGGAACCAGACCTACGATCAGTGTAAAGACCTGCTGGTGGAAGGTATCCGCGTCGACAGCAAGTCGTACTGGAACAACGACGGGATCGATATCGTAGACTGCGACGGCGTGGTGATCAAGGATTCCTTCTTCGATGCCGCCGACGACGTGATCTGCTTCAAGTCGCACGACCCCAACGCCGTTTGCCAAAACGTGGTAGTGGACAACTGCACCGGCCGCTCAAGCGCCAACGGACTGAAATTCGGTACCGCCTCGCGCGGAGGTTTCCGCAACTTCAAAATCACGAACCTCACGATTTACGACACGTTCCGTTCGGCCATTACCTTTGCTGCCGTCGACGGCGGACAGATCGAAAACATCGTCGTCGACGGTGTGCGCTCCGTCAATACCGGCAACGTGTTCTACCTCCGCATCGGCGACCGCTGGAGCAGCGGCAGGACGCCGACGCTCAAAAACGTGACCATCCGCAACGTCTACGCTGAAGTGCCCTGCACCAAGCCAGACGCCGGCTACAACTACGAAGGCCCGGTGGAAGACAATCCGCGTAACATTTCGCCCGCAAGCATCGTCGGACTGCCCGGCATGAGAATCGAAAACGTCACCCTCGAAAATATCGAAATGGTCTATCCGGGCCGGGGTGATTCACTCTACGCCCGGGTCGGACTGAGCGACCGCGAACTGGACGGCATCCCCGAAATGGAAAAAAGCTATCCCGAATTTTCACAGTTCAGGGAGCTTCCCGCATGGGGGCTTTACGTCCGTCATGCCGACGGGATACGGCTCAAAAACGTCTCCTTCAAGGCGCTTCATGTCGACTACCGTCCCGCCGTCGTGCTGGACGACGTGAAGGGCGCTACGTTCGACGGCGTCGCCTTCAGCGAACCCGGTGCGCAGGAAAAGGATCAGATCTTCCCCTACAAATCATCCAATATCAATATAAAATAAACCGTTTAATCTGTTTTGGAAATGAAAAAACTTATTTTTCCTCTCCTGTTTACGGCATCTGCACTGAACCTCACGGCGCAGACAGCATATAAGGCATCGCTGTTCGGCTGCATGTCCGACGGCATCACGCTCAATACGCGGTCGATACAGACCGCCGTTAACACTATCAGTAGCCGCGGCGGCGGCATGCTGCACTTCTACGTGGGACGCTACCTGACCGGCACCGTTTTTCTGAAAGACAACGTAACGATCGTACTGCACGAGGGCGCTACGCTCGTGGGCGTCCCCTCTGTTTACGACTACGCCGGCCCGTCGGATGCGCCGAAAGGCCTCATCGTAGCCGAAGGGCAAAGCAACGTCGGTATCGTCGGTTCCACTCCCGAACGTGAACTCGACACGAACGTCGTCGGTAACGGCATCATTCAGGGACAGGGCGCACTGCTCGTCGCAAACGCCGAAACGCAGATTGCCCGGGGATACCTCAACGGAACGCCCGGACAGGCGTCTCCGGCGTTGATCAGCTTTTCCGGATGCACGGGCGTAAAGATCACGGGGCTGATGCTCCAAGGCGCCGCCGGAGACGCCGTGACGTACAGGAACTGCCGAAACGTGGAAACAGCCCGCCTGCTCATAGACAGCCGCGAGACTCCTGCAAGCAACGGCATCGTCGCCGACGGCTGCGAAAACCTGAACGTGGCCGACAACTTTATCCATGTCTCCGGCAAAGCCATCCGCACCGCCCGTTCTAAAGGAGTGAAAACAAACAACAACAAAACTCCGGCCGGAAAACTGTAATCTTTTATATGTGAAATCATGAGAAAGAAATCCAACTGTTTCCGTATCGCACGTGCGTTTGTAACGTGCGCACTGTGCTGTTTGTCTATTCTTCCCGCGACGCTCTCGGCCCGGCAAAACAGGCGCATCGCCGCCGGACGGGACTATCCGGGTATCGGCAACGATATTCTCAGCCGGAAACCGGAACATCCTTATCTGCTGTTCGACAACCGGAGCAAACAGGCTATTTTAGACCGGGTTGAAAATGACCCGGAATATGCGCAGATCATGGACCTGCTGCTCCAGCAGGGACGCCGTATCATGCTCAATACGACCGAACCGCAGAAGGTCTTCAACGATCCGGCGTCGCGCTATCACCAGCAGCCGTCGTGGGAATCGTACGTGGGTTTTTACCTGAGCGGAGCGCAATTGCTTGCCTTCCTCTACCAGATGACGGACGATGAGGCCTGTGCGCAGAAGGCGTTTCGCTATGCCGACAAGTTGTGTGAACTGGAAGGCTGGGCAGCCGGCGCTCACCGGTTTGATATTATCTATCCGCGGGTATGGCCATACGGCGCTAAGGACGACGAGGTGGTGTTTTCATTCGACATCACTACGGGCGATTGTGCACTGGGACTGGGACTGGCGCTGGTGTATGACTGGATTTATCCGGCCATGAACAAGGCGCAACGTGACCGCATACGGGGCGGATTGCTGGAAAACGCTATCCTGCGCGTGCGGGGAAACTGGGAATATCACTGGTGGGCTTCGGCCGAGAAATGTAACTGGTCGGCCATCTGTTACGGCGGCGTCGGCTTGGCCGCACTGTCGCTGCTGACCGAAGATCCCAACCTGATAGATGTGGTAGCGCGCAGCTGTGAAGGTTTCGAGAAAATGACGGCGAACTACGGCGATGACAACGGATGGGCCGAAGGACGTTCCTACTCTTTCTACGGCATCCGCGATGCCATCGCTTTTCCGGATGCTGTCAAAAGACTGACCGACGGAAAAGTTGATCTTTTCGACACGCCGGGATGGAAACATCCGGCAGATTTCGCTCTTTTCGGACTGACGGGCGCCTTCAATGACGGAGCGGCCTCCGGCCCGGTCGGATTCTCTTATACCTATAATAAATTAGTAGCGGAATCGCGTGACGAAACGGCCATGTATTATCTGCAAACCTACCTGAGCGGCGAGAATCGCAGCCGGAGTATGTGGGAACTGATCTGGCCGCGCCCAACGGATGTCAAAGCGGTGAAACCGGCTGTCGCCTCCAAATATTTCCCAAGTATCGACTGGGCTTTCATGCGCAAAGATTTCGACCGGGGCGTGCAGGTAGCCGTGAAATGCGCCCCCGCCGATGACCCGCATCACGGACATCTCGACGCCGGTTCGTTCATCCTCACCCGGCATGACGACGTCATCGTGGGCGAGGTGGAACAGCGTTTCTATGATCAGTTTTTCTTCAACGACGTGCGCTTCGACTATCTTTACGTGCGCAGTTCCGGACATAACGTGGTGCACGTGAACGACGAGGAGCAATTCATTGCCAAACGCAAGGATCGACCCTGGATCGAAGGAGCAGGCGGAAAAATCGACCGCTTCGAAACAACGCCGGCCTGTGATTATACTGTCATGGATGCTACGAAGGCATATCCGGGCAGGCATCTGAAAAAGTGGAAACGCACGATAGCGCTCGATAAGGAAAACGACATCGTACTCGTGCTCGACCGCATAGCCTGCGCCAGAGGAGATAAAATCGACATACTGTTCCACCCCGTAGCCGATGCAACGGTGAACAGCGACGGAAAAACAGTCGGCTTCGTCGGGAAAACCCGGCAGACTAAAATGGAAATGCAACCCCTGGTTCATTCACCCTTTCAACTGACCCGGCAAACGCAATATACCGTCAGGGTAGTGAAAGACGACCCCGTACAGGCGATTCCCTGCCTTTTCCTTACCCTCCGGGCGCCTTCGACCGAAACGGTAGTCGGAACGACATTCTATCCCGACGAATTGAAGGGACTCAATATTTCATTAGATGAAAGCGGCAGGAATCCCGTCATTCGCTATACGGTGAAAGGAAAGATGTATGCGTATGAATTT
>JAISOP010000088.1 GCA_031275525.1 Tannerella sp. | reverse complement strand
CGTTTACAGGGATTTCGAACCGGTAATCAGTTCCAACTTTACCAGGACCACCTCTTCACGGACGACGGCGACGCCCTGCTGTTGATCGAATGTACCATGCCGGCCAGCGAAACAGCCCGCAATGCCGTTTTCCTCGACTCGCTCGGCCGCTATATGGCCGAAACGGAACGCGCGATGGACAGCGAAGTCTCTTTCCGGCACTTCAGCGCGTCGGAAATCGCGCTCGGCAACGCTTCGCAAATCAAGAAAGACACGCTGTTCTCCTGTTCGCTTGCGGCCCTCCTGATCCTTGTGCTGCTGATATACGCCTTCCGGAGCGGGAGGAAAATCCTTCTTGTCTTCGCCTCGACCCTGTTCGGCGGGCTGTTCGCCCTGGCGCTGCTCTGCCTGATCCGGGGCGAAGTCTCCATCATTGCAGTGGGCATCAGTTCCATCCTGTTCGGCATCGCCATCAACTATCCGCTTCATTTCATTGAACACTGCAACCATACGCTCCATCCGCGAACCGCCATCAAAGAAATCGTCGAACCGCTCACCATCGGCAACATCACTACGGTCGGCGCCTTTCTCAGCCTCGTATTTACCGGTTCCCCGGCCATGAGCGATTTGGGCTGGTTCGCCTCGCTCCTGCTGACCGGCACGATTCTCTTTGTGTTGCTTTTCCTGCCCCATTTGCTGCCGCAGCATAAAACCGCTCGCCCACCGGCGCCTTCGCTTCTCTCCCGCATCGCCGGACGGCCGTTCGAGAAGAACCGCCGGCTTATCGTCGCCGTACTGCTGCTGACGCTGTTTTTCGGCTTTTTCAGTTCCGGTTCCCGGTTCGAGACCGACATGCAGCGGATTAATTACATGACCGATTCGCAGCAGCAGGAATATCAGCGGATGATGAATTTGCTGAACAAAAACCATCACATCCTCTACTTCGTTACGGAAGGCGACGACCCGGAGGGAGCACTGGAAAGGAACGAACAGCTTTCGCCGGCGCTGGATAAATTCGTCGCGGAAGGGAAAATCGCCGGCGTCGGTAACATCAGCAGCCTCTATCCCTCCCATGCCCGGCAAGTGGAACGGGTTGGCCGGTGGAATGCGTTCTGGCAGACACGCCGGGATTCCGTGACGACCCTGTTGGACGACGCCGCACGGCACGCCGGATTCAAACCGGAGGCTTTCCGGTCATTCAAGGCGATGCTCTGCCGGACCTGGGAACCGGCCGGCAGACCGCATTTCGACGTGATACGCGAAGCCTTTGCGAAAAACTACCTCGCCGACGCCGGCAACAAATCACTGGTGATTAACCTCCTCTATACGGATGCCGGGCAGGCGCCGGCGCTGGAAGAGGCGTTGAACCGGCTCTCGCCGGCGGCCATCGCCTTCGACGGCGGGTCGATCACCCGGCGGATGGTGGCCTCCCTGTCCGACAATTTCAACTACGTCCTTTACGTGTGCGGATTCATCGTATTGGCCTTCCTGTTTTTCTCGATGGGACGGATGGAACTTTGCCTGATTGCTTTTGCGCCGCTGGCCCTAAGCTGGATTTGGATCCTGGGACTGATGAACCTGTTCGACATCCGTTTCAACATTGTCAACATCATCCTGGCCACGTTTATCTTCGGACAGGGCGACGATTATACCATTCTCATGACCGAGGGACTGATGTACGAATACACCTGCCGGCGGAAGATACTGGCCTCCTACCGGGGGAGCATCGCCCTTTCGGCGCTGATGATGTTTGCCGGGATGGGGACGCTGGTTTTCGCCGGGCACCCGGCGCTCCGTTCCCTGGCCCAGGTGACGATCATCGGGATGCTCTCGGTCGTCGTCATGTCCCTCCTCCTTCCCCCGTTCCTCTTCCGCCTGCTGACGGTGCGTAAGGGGAAAAGCCGCCTGATGCCCGTCACGCTGAAAAACCTGGCGGCCACCGGTTATTCCTTCGCCGTCTTCCTGGCGGCCATTACCGGCCTCACCCTCTACGGACGGATGATCTTCACCCTCGGTCGCAGGACGGAACGGAAAAAACGGGCCTACCACCAACTGCTCTGCCGGGCCTCACGCTGGGTGATGCACCACATCCCGCAGGTCAAAACCGTTTATCGGAATCTCACGGGCGAGACGTTTGAAAAGCCGGCCGTAATCATTTGCAACCATCAGTCGCACATCGACCTGACCGCCATCCTGATGCTCACGCCCCGGCTGGTGATCCTGACAAACGACTGGGTCTGGAACTCTCCCTTTTACGGCCGGATGATCAGATATGCCGAATTTTACCCGGTATCCAACGGCATCGAAAACCTCCTTGATTCGCTGAAAGACGTGGTACGGCGCGGCTATTCCATTGTGGTGTTTCCGGAGGGTACACGCTCGACCGACTGTTCCATCCGTCGTTTCCACCGGGGTGCGTTCTACCTGGCCGAACGCCTGCAACTGGACATCCTGCCCGTCCTGATCCACGGCATCGGCCATGTACTCCCCAAGCCGGAGTTCATGTTACGCAAAGGCGAGATACACATCCGGGTGATGGAACGCATTGCGTTGGACGATCCCCGTTTCAGTCCCGGCTATTCGCAACGGAGCAGGGAAATACGCCGCTTTTACAGGGGACGGTATGAGGCGCTGTGCCGCGAGGTGGAAACGCCCGACTATTACAGCGACCTGGTGATACACAACTATCTCTACAAAGGCCCGGCCATCGAACGGGCGGTACGCAGCCGGCTGCGCCGCACGGGTAACTTCGCCGAACAGATTGCCCAACTGCCGGAGGAAGGCCGCATAGTGGTAAAAAACAGCGGGTACGGCGAATTTACGCTCCTGCTCGCCCTGGTCAGGAAACGCCTGCAGGTGATCAGCGTCGAAGAAGACCCGGACAAACGGGCCATAGCGGCCTCATGCAGTTCGAATCCTCCCAACCTGCAATACGTCGCCACCGCACCCGAAGAGGTGGTTGCAAAAAAAAATGTGCCCAAAAGCCCCATTTGACATTGGCTCTTGGACACATCGGAAATCCGGCAAGGAGAATCTCACTTGACACGTCTAAGCAAATTCGTACCTGCTTTAAATTTGGCCACTTTCCGGGCCGGAATCTGAATGGAAGCTTTGGTAGCCGGATTGATTCCTTTGCGTGCAGCCTTTTGAATGACGTAGAAAATTCCAAAACCCAGGATACTTACTTTGCCACCTTTCTCGATCTCTTCGCAAATTGCGTCAATGACCGCATTGACGGTTTTTTTCCCAACCGCCTTACTGATTTCGGCTTTAGCCGACACTACATTAATTAACTCTGTTTTATTCATAATGATTTCCTCATATTAATCATATCCTCAATGTCTATCATTGCGGATATTTCACGTTTGTAAATGATGCGAATTAATGGCGACAAAAGTACGATACTTCGGCGAAATAAAAAACAAAACCTCCTGTTTTACGAAGAAATAACATCTTCCAGTCAACAAAAAACCGTTTCCCGGT
>JAISOP010000035.1 GCA_031275525.1 Tannerella sp. | reverse complement strand
ACGTCCACCCGCTTGTCGATCTGTTTCACGACCTTGTCGATCATAGCGGCGTCGGCAAAGGTGGTGATCGTAAACTTGTGGATGCCTTCGATGGCCGACGGAGAGACGGACAGGGTTTCGATGTTCAGCTGCCTTCGCGTAAAGATGATGGCAATCTGGTTCAGCAGTCCTACCGCATTCTCCGAGAAAATAATCACCGTATAGAGTTTTCTGTCCATAGCCATGTTTTCTTTTTCCATATCAATAAATCATATTCGTCAGGGTGGCGCCGGCGGGCACCATCGGATAGACCATGCCGCAGGGTTCCACCTCGGCCTCCAGCAGGAAAGGGCCGTCGCAGTCCAGCATTTCGCGGATGGCCTCGTCCAGTTCCTCGCGCCGCTCCATCCGCCGGGCGCCCAGCCGGTAGGCTTTCGCGATGGCTACGAAGTCCGGATTCTCCATGACCGTTTCCGAATAGCGTTCGTCGAAAAACAACTCCTGCCACTGGCGCACCATCCCCAGGTAGTGATTGTTGAGCAGGATGATTTTCACGTTCAGTTTTTCCTGCATGACGGTACCCAGTTCCTGGATCGTCATCTGCAGGCCGCCGTCGCCCACAAAGAGGCATACCGTGCGGTCGGGAGCGCCCGTCTTGGCGCCGATGGCGGCCGGCAGGCCATAGCCCATCGTGCCCAGTCCGCCGGAAGTGACCACGCTGCGCGTGCGGCTGTATTTAAAGTAGCGGACGCCCATCATCTGGTTTTGCCCGACGTCCGTCACGAGGACAGCCTCGTGCCCGGTGGCTTCCGACACCCGGTGCACCACCTCGCCCATCCGCAGGCGGCCGGTGTGGGGATGCGTCTCCGGTCGAATCACTTTCTCGTCTTCCTCCCGCCGGTCCACGTCGAACGACGCAATCCAGTCCGTGTGCACCGCCGGGCGCAGCAGCTGCGTGAGCGCCGTCAGCGTATCCCGGACATGTCCCAGTACGGGCACGTCGACCGGCACATTCTTCCCGATTTCGGACGGGTCAATGTCCAGGTGAATGATTTTCGCCTGCCGGGCGTAGGTCTTCAGGTCGCCCGTCACCCGGTCGTCGAAACGCATCCCGACGGCAATCAGCACGTCGCACTCGTTCGTCTTGCGGTTAGGCCCCAGGTTTCCGTGCATACCCAGCATCCCCTGGTTGAGCCGGTGGGCGGAGGGGAGGGCCGAAAGCCCCAGGACGGTCGATCCGAAGGGGATGTCGGCTTTCTCCAGGAAAGCGGTCAGCGCCTGCTCTGCGCCACCCAGGATCACGCCCTGCCCCACCAGGGCGAACGGTCTTTCGGCCCGGTTAATCCGTTCGGCCGCTTCGGCGATCTGTTCGGGGTCCGGGTCGGGGACGGGCTGATAACTCCGGATGTAATTCACCGGCTGAAAGACATAGTCGACCATCTCCACCTGCGCGTCCTTGGACAGGTCGATCACGACCGGGCCGGGCCGTCCGGTCGAGGCGATATAAAACGCCCGCGATACGGCCCACGCAATTTCTTCCGCCTTGCGCACCTGGTACACCCACTTGGTGACGGGCATGGCGATTCCCATCACGTCGACTTCCTGAAAGGCGTCGGTGCCCAGCAGGGGCGAGGGCACCTGGCCGGTGATGACCACCATCGGCGTGCTGTCGATCATGGCGTCGGCAATGCCGGTAATGGTATTCGTCGCGCCGGGGCCGGAGGTCACCAACACCACGCCCACCTTGCCGCTCACGCGGGCATAGCCCTGGGCCGCATGGGTGGCGCCCTGTTCGTGACGCACCAGCACGTGCCTCAGCCGGTCGCGGTAATCATATAAAGAGTCGTAAATCGGGATCGCCTGTCCGCCGGGGTATCCGAAGATCGTATCCACCCCTTCGGCCACCAGCGTCTTCAACAGCGCTTCCGATCCGCTGATCCGGTTTGTTTCCATATCCGTTGTTTGCTTCGATTAAATTAAATGAGTCTTATGCCGCCTTTGTCCGCCGAGGCCACCGTACGGGCATAGGCCTGGAGGGCTTTCGAGACCCGGCGGTCGCGCACGGGCTTCCAGGCCCTGTCGCCCTTGGCTTCCTCGGCCCAGCGGCGGGCGGAGAGGGCTTCGTTACTCAGGCGGATGTTGATGGTGCGGCGGGGGATGTCGATCTCTATCACATCGTCTTCGCGCAGCAGGCCGACGGTGCCGCCGGCGGCCGCTTCCGGAGAGATGTGCCCGATGCTCAGCCCCGACGTCCCGCCGCTGAACCGTCCGTCGGTAATCAGTGCACACGTTTTGCCCAGGTTCCGGGCCTTGAGGTAGGAGGTGGGATAGAGCATTTCCTGCATCCCCGGCCCGCCCTTCGGGCCTTCGTAGAGGATGGCCACCACGTTTCCGGCCTTCACCTTGCCGGCGAGGATGGCTTCGCAGGCATCCTCCTGGGAATGGAAGACTTTCACGTGGCCGGTGAAGATCAGGTTGCTTGCGTCCACGCCGGCCGTCTTGACCACGCAGCCGTCCCGTGCGATGTTGCCCTTGAGGACGGCCAGCCCGCCGTCTGCGGAGTAGGCATGGGCCTTGTCGCGGATGCAGCCGCCGGCGCGGTCGGTATCGAGCGTGTCGTAATACGTTGCCTGCGAACCCATTTCCAGGCTGAAGACGCCGGCCGGGGCGCTGCGGTATTTCCGGAGGGCGTCGCCGGTGACGCCGGGGCTGAGGATGTCGTACTGCCGGAGGGCTTCCTCCCAGGTCAGCCCGTCGATGCGCACGGCGGACATGTCCAGCAGTCCGCCCCGCGCCAGCTCGCCCATAATGGCAACGACTCCGCCGGCGCGGTTTACGTCCTCCAGGTGGAAGAGGGGCGTATTGGGCGCCACCTTGCAGAGGCAGGGCGTACGCCGCGAAAGGCGGTCGATGTCGTCCATTGTGAAGTCCACGCCGGCTTCGGCGGCCATCGCCAGCAGGTGCAGCACCGTATTGGTGGAGCCGCCCATGGCGATGTCGAGCGTCATGGCGTTGAGGAAGGCGGTGCGTGTGGCGATGCTCCGCGGCAAGACGGAAGCGTCGCCTTCGTCATAGTATCGGAAAGCGTTGCGGACGGTCAGCGCCGCCGCGTCGCGGAAAAGCTGCGTGCGGTTGGCGTGTGTGGCCACGATGGTACCGTTGCCGGGCAGCGCCAGCCCGAGGGCTTCGTTCAGGCAGTTCATCGAGTTGGCGGTAAACATGCCCGAGCAGCAGCCGCACGTCGGGCAGGCCGCGTCCTCGATTGCCCGTATCTGTTCGTCGGAGGCGGACGGGTCGGCGCCCGTGACCATCGCATCAATCAGATCCAGCTTCCGTTCGCCCTGCCGCCCTGCCTCCATCGGCCCGCCCGAGACAAACACGGCGGGGATGTTGAGCCGCATGGCCGCCATCAGCATTCCGGGCGTGATCTTGTCGCAATTGCCGATGCAAATCATGGCGTCGGCCCGGTGGGCGTTCACCATGTATTCGACGCTGTCGGCGATCAGGTCGCGCGAGGGGAGGGAATAAAGCATCCCGTCGTGCCCCATGGCGATGCCGTCGTCGATGGCGATCGTGTTAAACTCGGCTGCAAAACAGCCGGCCTTTTCTATTTCGGCCTTCACGAGCCGGCCGGCTCCGTGCAGGTGCACATGACCGGGCACAAAGTCGGTGAACGAATTGACAACGGCAATCACCGGCTTGCCGAACTGTTCCTTCTTCATGCCGTTGGCCCTCCAGAGCGCCCGCGCGCCGGCCATGCGGCGGCCTTCGGTGCTTATCGAACTGCGTAGTATGTGTTGCATAACTGTACTTGTTTTATAAATTGAAAGCCTCCCCCGGCGTGTGAGAAAGGCTTTTTGATTATTACCGGACAAAGATAAAGGTTCTTTTATAGAAGCCCAAATATTTCAAGGAAAATGATGCTCATCAAGTTTTTGCTGTGTTAACACGCAACCGTATTGATTCGTAACAGGCTTGAATAAGGGAAGCTCACAAGTAAAAAGGGGGCGGCATTTTCGACACACCCTCATGGCCCCGGTTCCTGTCCCCTTCCCATCTTTATCCCCCCTGCATGAACCTTTTTCTATTCTCCTTGCGGGGCTACTGTTTATACGCATTTTTCAGGCCGGCGTTTTTTGTCACGTCCTGAAAAAAGTTGACAGGTTACTATTGATTATTATTTGTTGTTTCATTTCGTTTCTCAGT
>JAISOP010000018.1 GCA_031275525.1 Tannerella sp. | reverse complement strand
GCATTCCTTCAGCCCGAAAATGATTACATACCCCGGTATGCGCACATTTTCGGGCTTTGTACTGCAAAAAACATTTCCCGTAAATTCGGATGGTTTATTTCTTGACAGCTCCTAATCTCAAATTAAAATTGAATATCACCTTCACAGAAACTCATCTACAACTTATTTCGATGGCGATCCGACGGTTTGGGAAAGATATGTTATTACCTGCGTATTACCCAAAGGTTCGACTCCCGGTATTTGGGGACTTTCCGAATTATACTGTGCACGGTATGGTTTTGTGCATGACCGGTTCTGTGTAGTGCTGTTCCCCCGAGGCTTAAAAGGCCTAAAAGACTTAAAAGTTTCGATCCATTCCCTGAATGCACAAAACCACGCCCACTGTCCGGTTCCGGACATGTACACCACGATCACGACAAACAGACCCGGCAACCCGCCTGCCTCGCTGGGGACAAAAAACGCATTTCATCTTTCCATATCGAAAAAATGTATATCTTTGCATCCGCAAAAGGTTCCTTGGCCGAGTGGTTAGGCACCGGTCTGCAAAACCGTCCACAGCGGTTCGAATCCGCTAGGAACCTCTCATCCGGACATCTTCCAAATGTCCGGGTTTTTTTTATACTCAAATCATTATTCAAAAGGGCGATGCAGGCTTGTAGTAACTTAATGAAATCATTGAAGCGATGAATCAACAAAGCAGGTTTATAATAGTAATCACTTTTTTGCTGGCGGGTATCTGTTCTTCCTGTACGACGCGCCGGTATGCCGTATCCAAACGGGCGGAGAGGCTTTCCTCCAAGTTAGGTGTGCAGGTGACGCCCAAAGACAACTTGGAACTGTATGATATGGTTGCCGGATGGCTCGGTACCCCTTACCGGATGGGACAAAGCTCGCGAAAGGGAACGGACTGTTCCGGTTTTGTTTCTGTTGTTTATAAAAACGTTTACGGGAAAGAGTTGGCGCGTTCGTCGGCAGCCATGCTGCGGCTCAATTGCCGGCCGGTCAGGAACCGGGCCAAACTTCGTGAAGGTAATCTGGTATTTTTCCATACAACCCCAAATTCCAAACTGCCTTCCCATGTGGGGATTTATCTGAAAGACCGGAAATTCGCCCATGCCAGCTCCTCCCGCGGCGTAACCATCAGTAGCCTGGACGAATCCTATTACCGGAGCCGCTGGCTTTCGGGGGGCGTGGTCAAGTAGTTCTCTCCTTCCGTTTCTTTTTCTTTGGCTTCGTTCCAGAGGACGTCCATTTCGGCCAGCGTCATGTCTTTCAGGGAGCGTCCCTGTTGAAGGGTTTGCGCTTCCAGGTAGTTGAACCGGCGGATGAACTTCCGGTTCGTACGCTCCAGCGCATTGTCGGGATTGATGTGGTATAACCGGGCGGCATTGATAAGGCTGAACAGGAAATCCCCAAATTCCGCTTCCGTACGGTCGGCGTCGCTTTGTGCCATTTCGTGTTTCAGTTCGTTCCATTCCTCTTCGATTTTGTCCCAGACCTGTTCCCGTTGTTCCCAGTCAAAACCTGCGTTCCGCGCCTTGTCCTGTATCCGGTAGGCCTTGACTAACGAGGGCAGGGAGGCCGGCACCCCTTCCAGGACGGTCCGGTTGCCGCCTTTTTCCTTCAGTTTGAGTTGTTCCCAGGACTGTTCCACTTTCCGGCTGCTCTCGGCCTGTGCCTCGCCGAAGACATGCGGATGGCGGTATATCAACTTCTCGCAGAGACTCCCGCAGACGTCGCGGATGTCAAACTGTCCCTTTTCTTCCCCGATCTTGGCATAGAAGATAATGTGCAGGAGGAGGTCGCCCAGTTCCTTCCGGATGTCGTCCGGGTGGTCACACAGGATGGCGTCGCTGAGTTCATACGTTTCTTCAATCGTATTGGCCCGCAGGCTTTCGTTGGTTTGTTTCCGGTCCCACGGGCATTTCTCCCGCAGTTCGTCCATGATGTCAAGCAGTTGTCCAAAAACGGCCAGACGTTCTTCTTTTGTACTCATATTCTTTTATTTATAGTTCTTCAATCCGTTTTCCAGGAACTGCACGTACCCGGCCACCTCTTCGTTATAGGCATACGAGGGCGCAAGCGGCTTGCCGCCGGCATCCAGTATGACGTAAAAAGGCTGTGCATTTGCCCCGAACTTATGGCGTTGCAGGTAACTCCACTTTTCGCCGACGGTCTTGAGCGTGCGTTTCTTCCCGTTTTCTTCGACGACGACGGGCTGCGGCAATTTCTCCCGGTCGTCCACCATGAGGGAAACCAGGACGAACTTCTCTTCCAGGAGCGCCTTCACCTTAGGGTCTGTCCAGACGGCAGCCTCCATCTTCCGGCAGTTCACGCATCCGTAGCCGGAAAAGTCAATCAGTACCGGCTTACGGGCTTTTTCCGCATAGCTCATACCGGTTTCGTAGTGGTCGAAGATCGCACGCACGTCGTTTTCGTAAAGGCTGAAGTCCTGCGTATAAAGGGGCGGGGCAAAAGCGCTGATGGCTTTCAGCGGCGCCCCCCACAGGCCGGGAATCATGTAAACGGCAAAGGCGAAGGAAACAATGGCCATGAAGAGACGGGGTACGGAGACATGCGGTTCCCGGCTGTCGTACCGGAAGCGGATTTTACCCAGCAGATAGCCTCCCAGCAGGGCAAAGATGACGATCCAGAGCGTGAGGAACACCTCCCTGTCCAGTATCCTCCAGCCGTAGGCCAAATCGGCTACGGAGAGGAATTTCAGCGCCAGCGCCAGTTCCAGGAAGGCCAGTACGATTTTCACCGAATTGAGCCATCCGCCCGACTTGGGCAGGCTGTGCATCAGGTGGGGGAAGACCGCAAAGAGGGCAAACGGGATGGCCAGCGCCAGGGCGAACCCGGCCATGCCGACGGCCGGCCACAGGACGTTGCCGCCCGATGCCGCCTCCACCAGCAGGGTGCCGATGATGGGGCCTGTGCAGGAAAACGACACCAGGGCCAGCGTAAAGGCCATAAAGAAGATACTCCACACGCCGGACAGCGTATCCGCCCGGGCGTCCACCCGGTTGGTCCAGGAAGCGGGCAGCGCAAATTCAAACGCGCCGAAGAAGGAGACGGCAAACAGGAGGAGGAGCAGGAAGAAGAGGATATTGAAAATGGCGTTGGTCGACAGGCTGTTCAGCGTGCCGGCGCCGAAGATACCCGTAATCAGCAGGCCCAGCGTCAGGTAGATGACCAGGATGGACAGGCCGTATAGTATCGCCTCCCGGATGGCCTTTGACCTTTTCCGGTTGCGTTTCAGGAAGAAGCTGACCGTCATCGGAATCATCGGCCAGACGCAGGGCGTCAGCAGGGCAATCAGCCCGCCCAGGAAGCCCGCCCAGAAGATGTACCGCCAGGAGGCATCCCTGGCCTTTGTCGTTGTGTCGCCAAAAGCGCTCAGTTCATCCATCACAGGCGTCCACAGCGCCGGATTTTCGGTCAATACACCCTGTGGCGCCGGTTTCCGCTTCTCGACGGCAGCCGGGCGCAGGTCTGCGATCACCGGCTCCGGCCCCGGCCTTGCTTCCCGTGTTTCTTCGGGGGTGGTATCACGGTTCGGTTCCGCCGCCGCCGAATCAGGATCAACTTCGGCCTCGGCTTCGGTCCCGGCCGAGAGAGGGAGGCCGTTTTTCAGGTGATTCCCGTCAAAGGCAAACCGGACACGCTCCGGTGGCAGGCACATCTCGTCGTTACAGGCCATGAACTCTACTTCGCCCGCGAGTTTGAATTTCTTTGGGTTCGTCACTTTGATTTTTTGTGTAAAGGTGACCGTTCCGGCATACCAGCGCACGTCCATGCCAAACATATCATCGTGCACCGTGACCGGCGCAACGGAAGCCGCCGGTTTGCCGATCAACTCCGCCCCCTTCAGTATCTCGAAAGTGAAACCGGCCGGAACCGGCCCTCCTTCGGGCAAATCCATGTCATACACATGCCAGCCTTTTTCGGCTGTCATCGTAAACCGGACTTCCTTTTCGGCCGACGCAGCATCCGTCAACTCGATCTTCCACTTGACCGGCGTGAGAATCTGCGCCTCGGCAAGGAAAACCGTCAATAGATAACTTACCCAAATAATGCTTTTTTTCATTGCTTGTCCCTTAAAATGAACAATACAAAGTTACAAAGTTTTCTTTTTTTGAGTCCCTCAATGGCTTTTCCATTGGATACGCTGCGAGAAATACATGATGACGGCGAGGATCACAAACAGTCCGACGCTTCCGGCCAGCAGGGCATGTGTCTCCATCCGGATCAGTACAAAGATGTAGGAATACAGCAGCGCGAGTAGCCCGCCGATGGTGAGCGCCGTTTTTTTCTCCTTAAGAATGGCCGCCGTATAGAGTGTGAGCAACGTCACGGTCATCAGCGAGGCAATTACATACGCGAGGGTGAAACCGGCATGTTCCGAGATGGATACAAGCAGCGCATAGAACAGGCACAGCGCCAGCCCGACCAGCAGGTACTGGAACGGATGGATGTTTTTCTTGCGGATCACCTCGACGAAGAAACAGACCACGAAGGTCAGTAAAATGATCAGTATGGAGTATTTGACCGAACGCATGGACTTTTGGTAATGCTGCACGGGAATCAGCAGTCCGACGCCGAAAGCGGATGCGGACACATCATGTTGCCATTCGCTGCCGAAGAGCGCCTGCGGATAGTTCCGGTTCAGGTGCAAGATTTTCCATTCGCCGGTGAAGCCGTCCCCGACCGTTCGTTCGTTCGGCAGGTAGGCGCCGGTGAAGCTGGGCGTACTACAGTTCGACTCCAGGCGGACCAGCGTCGTTTGTCCCAGCGGCGCGAACATCAGCGACTCCGACCCTTTCAGTTCGATACGGGTAGAAAACCTCACACTCCGGTTTTCGACCAGCGAATGGAAGTCAACGGGCGCCGAAACGCCCGACTCCAGGAGTTTGTTATGACGCATACCCGGATTGAAAACCAACTCCCGGCCGCCCCAGTCCACGGAAACCTGCTCCACGATGCCGCGCATGTCCGAGATGC
>JAISOP010000138.1 GCA_031275525.1 Tannerella sp. | reverse complement strand
TTTTTTCAGGGCGGTCAGGATCACGTTCGGCGCGTCGACCTCCAGAAACGAACCGGATGCGGGCATCGTTCCCGGATGAATGCCCTGGTAGATGGAGACGGGCGGGGTCATGAACTCCTCGGCCATGCGGGGGATGTGCGCCTCCTGCCAGCTGCCGCGGTGAGGGACGAGCGCCATGCGAAAGGTCTGTATGCCCTGGTCCATCCATTCATATTCAGCGTCGGGCAGGAGCGGCTTGGGCTGGTGGTGGGCGTATACGGGCGAACGGACGACGGACAGGCGGAGGTCGTTTCCGGAGACGCTGTAGCCGTATTTGGCATCGTTGAGGAGGGTCAGGCCGCAGGGCTGGCCGGAGTGGCGGCCGGAGAGGTCGACCCAGCGGTGGCCGGGGTCTTCGTCGCCGTTTGGCCGGCGGACGATGAAGCCGTAGGGGCTTTCGTAGGTCGGTACCGGATCGGCCACGTCGGCGGGAAACGAGAACTTGAGCATTTTCAGCCGTTCGTGCCAGTCGAGTTTGACGTCGGCGTCGATGCGCCGCGAGCCGGCGGTCAGCGACCAGTCGACGGTCAGCGTCGACCGTCCGAAGGTGGTCGTCACGCGGAGGGTGCCTTGCAGGGTGCCGCCGCTGTGCAGCGGTTTGACGTCGGCGTGGCCGAAGGCGCCCGCCTCGCGGTCAAACGCCCGGACGTCGTGGCTCCACGTGTCGCTCGGGTCGTCGATCACCACCGCCCGGCCTCCCGTCTCGCCGCCGGCAAACACCTGCCGCCCGGTCTCCTTATCCAACAGGCCGATCGTTCCGCTGTCGGAAACGGTCAGCACGTAGTATTCGTTTTCCAGCCGGCGTGCGTCCTGTTGCACAGCCGGGGCGGCCTCGCCGGGCGATTCGCAGGCGAGGCCGCGGATCTGGCAGTATCCCGTCGGGGGGACGGCGACTTGCAGCAGGAGCGTATGCCGGCCGTGCGTCTGCGCCTGTCCGGTGATCCACTGCGAGGGCAGCACGCGCCCCCGGTCGTCCGTAAAGCAGGTGCTCCCGCGGTTGCCTTCGCAACGCACCAGTCCCCGGTATTCCCAGGCATGGGGGTTGAACAGGAGCATGTACTGCGCGTCGGGGTCTTCGGCGGGCACCTGCCATTCCAGTTTCTGGACGGCGAGGTAGGTGACGTCTTCCGCGATGTCGAGCGCATGGCCGTATCCGTGTTTCGCATACTGGCAGTGAGAGACGAGCGACGTGCCGGCCATGCTGTCGTGGAACTGGAGGAAAAGGATCTTTTCCCAGGCGTCGTCGAACTGCGCTTTGGGGTAGCGCACCTTCCAGAAGACCGATCCTGCGGCGGCGATCTTTTCGGCCGTCACGAGGGCGGCTTCCGCCAGGCGGTTGTTGCGTTTGATGGCGCTGTCGGCCGTATAGCATCCGGGCGCGTGGTGCTGGAGGTCGTCCCTGACAACCGGGAGGCGGCTGAGGTCGTGCTGCCGCACGTCGCTGAAATAGCGGTCGATGCTGCTGTGGAAGATCGCCGGGGCGTCTTTTTCCTGCCTGACGGCACCGATAACCCGGATATGCGCACGGGAGGGGCCGCCGCCGTGGTCGCCCACGCCGAAGAACTTCATGATCATCGGTACCGGATGCTCCGGGAGGTAGGCTGCCGCCTGGCAGATGTCGTCGCGCGTGGTACGGCCTTCGCCCTGGTCCAGGCTGCCGTAGTGGTGATGGATGCGGTAGGCCAGGAGGCGGGTGCCGTCGGGCGATTCCCACCAGAAGAGGTTGGCCGGCAGGTGTTTCTCGCCCTCGCCCGGACGCATGAAGACGTAGCCTTCCATGCCCTGGAGCCTGAATATCTGGGGCAGGGTGCCGGCATGGCCGAAGGAGTCGGCCGTAAAGGCAACCGTGGCACGCCGCCCGAGCAGCTTTTCAAACGTGCGCTGCCCGTACAGCCCCTGCCGTACCATGGATTCGCCGGAGGGGATGTTCGTGTCCGGTTCGATCCACCAGCCGCCGACGATGTTCCAGCGTCCTTCGGCCACCCGCCGGCGGATTTCCGTCAGCATATCGGGGTCGTTTTCGGCCACCCACCGGTAGTAGAGCGCCGAGCTGGAGGTGAAGACCAGGTCGGGCGTTTCCTTCATCCGGTCGAGCACCGAACGGAACGTGCTGTGCGCCACGGCCAGCCCCTCGTGCCACGGCCAGAGCCAGACCACGTCCAGGTGGGCATGGCCGATCATGTAAATGCGGTATTTCTTCGCATTTGCCGGCCAGCCGGATTTGGCCGGCCCGGCCAGCAGGCTGTTGGCCGGCGTGAGCGCCAGGGCTGCCGTTCCCAGCGCTGCCCGGCCAATGAAAGCCCTCCGCGAGAGGGCTTTGGATTTTGTTGCAAGTTTTCTGTTCATCTGAATTTATTTACAGTTATTTATCCACCCGTATGGTTGATGGTGGTTTGTTTTTGAGGAATGTCGGTGACGACGGTTTCGTCAACAAGGGTGTGCCCGGCGGCGAAAAGCCGCCGGCGCAATCATTCATTTCGACAGGTGATTTGCCGGATTCGTCACCTGTTCGCTGCCGGCAAAATTTCGTTTTTCGTCGATGATATACTCGGGGCGTTTTTTGATTTCGTCAAAAAGCACGCCGATGTATTGCCCCAGTACGCCCACCGTCACCAACTGGACGCCACCGAAAAACGTGATGACGGTAATCAGCGACGTCCAGCCCGTTTCAGCGTTACTGAAGCCGTAGATTTTACCCAGTGTGAACCAGATGGCCAGGAAAATGCCTATCAGTACGGCAAAGAATCCCAGTCCCATCACCATTTGGAGCGGTTTTTTGGAAAAGTACAGCAGGGCGGTGGAGGCAAATTTCAGCATCTTGCGGAAAGGATATTTCGTTTCGCCGGCCACGCGTGCCTTCCGTTCGTAATAAAACGGTACCTGCCTGAACCCAATCCAACTAACCAGCCCGCGAATGTATTTCCCGTGTTCGTGCAGTTGTTTGAATTCATTCATGATTTTCCGGTCAATCAGCCGGAAGTCGCCCGTGTCCAGCGGAAATTTCACCTCGCTCATCATCCGGTTCAACATGCGGTAAAAGAACTTGGCGGAGTAGCGCTTGAACCAGCTTTCGCTCTTGCGCGACCGGCGGACACAGTAAACGCTATTGGCCTGCTCGTCCCTGCAGCGTTGCAGGATGGCGGGAATCAGTTCCGGCGGGTCCTGCAGGTCGGCATCCATGATGATGGCCCAGTCGGCCTCGCAATGTTTAATCCCGGCGGATACGGCCGGCTGGTGTCCGAAATTGCGGGAGAAGTGAATCACTTTGACCTGCGTATCCTTTGCGGCAATTTCGTCCAGCATCTCCCGGGTGCAGTCCCGGCTTCCGTCGTTCACGAAAATGATTTCAGCGTCGTATCCGATGCCGTTCAACACATCACGGGTACGCCGGTAAGACGCCGGTAAAGAGGCTTCTTCGTTATAACAGGGAATAATAACAGACAGTTTTTCCATGTGTATTCAGGCTTTGAATGTATAAAATTTGTTGATTATAAAATTAATGACCGTATAAAATGCGGTGGACAGTATCTGGTTATAGAACAGCGGTTCCACTTTGAACCGGAGCAACAGGGGACTGAAAAAGTCATACGCCGGCGGATGTTCCGGACAATAGCGGTTCAGCAGCAGCAGCAGGCCCAGTTGCAGCACGTAACACACGGCAAACACCCCGAAAAAGCGAATGGCGCCACTTTTCCAGTTTATATGGCTGCGGAACGTCCATAGCCTGTTCCACAGGTAACTGTTTACCAATCCGATTACATATCCCGTAAAATTTGAAAAAGGGTGCGAACATCCGCCGTATTGGGTCATGACCCAGATGATTAGCAGCGAAAGCAGTGTGTTTCCGATACCTACTACTCCGTATTTAAGGCCTTGCCTAATGATTTCCATACTTTTGTAGAATCTCGGTGATTTCTTCGCCGCTCAACTCCTTCACATTCGTTACGGTTATGTTTTCCGACAGGAAATTACCGTATTGATTACATTCATCGACGATTTTCTCCAGCAAATATTTAAGATTAGACTGTATTGGAAGCAGCACAAGGAGTTCCACATGTCTTTCCCGCGTGGTCAGACGTTCGAGTTTTCCGTTTTCCTTCGACAGGAAATAGGCAAATTCCCGCTCAATGACCTGCCGCTGATAGTCCAGGAATGGAGCGTCGGACGAAGCAAGCAGCAGGATGAAGAACCGCAGCCGCCGCCCTTCGCCCCCCAGTCCGGTAGAGATGTAGATTTGCTTTTCGTCGGACAGGTCGGATTCCAGCGTCATCCGGCTTTCCATCAGCGCCATGTACGCCCAGTGGTTTAATTCCGGGGTATCACATTCCGCCACATACTGTTTCAGTATCCTGTAAGCCTTCACCTGTTTGGAAATGGCCAGGCTGGAAAGAAGTTGCTTTTTTTGTTTTTCCGGCGTATTCGGCGATTGCAACTGGGCATGATACGCTTCACAGTCCTTTTCGCTCAACTGGGACGGAGACTTGCGCAACCGGTTGGAACGGTTGAAGTATTCCATTTGAATTTCCACAGGCACCCGTTGTTCAAGAATATGAAAATCCCCCTCCGTTTCATGCAGGAACTTCTGGAATTGATTAAAGATGTCATTTCGTTGCATATTCATTTTTATTTAGTACCAAAACCCACACAAAAATACAACTTTTTTTCAATCCCGGAAAAATTTTTACACAGTAGGCGCAGGGCCGCCGCCTCTAATTGATCAGCAGTTTGCAGAGCAATGGATGATCCCATCCTGCTTTTACTCTTTGGGTACCGTTCACGACCAAACCGCCTCTTTTCCGGCTGTGATCTCCATCAAAGGCTACGTCCACCACCCCGTACAGCGAGTTTTCTATCGAACTATATTCCCCTGTTACAAAAGACGGCCGAAGACATACAGATAGAAATGGAAATGGAAGATGATTACCTCAAAGAACTTCAAGACAAGGAACGAATGATATCCCAACAGTCTAAAGTCATTGAAGAAAAAGACAAGGTGATCGAAGAAAAAGACAGGCAAATAGCCGAATTGCTACGTCGTATGAGCGAAAAATCCTGACCGTCTCCGGCGGCTCCCATAAAGGGGGAAAAAAAGGGAATAGCTTCCCATTTGCTCTGCCTCCGCGGGGCTTTAGCCCAATATTCCCTTCATTGCCGTCTGCTTTAGCTGACGGGAGCGGGCTATTGCCCTCAGCTATTGCCGTCAGCTAAAGCAAACGGCAAAAAAGGATAATTGGGCTAAAGCCCTGCGGAGGCAGAGTTGAGAGAGCAATATCCGCTAATTTTTTTTCTTGCTTTTTTCTACTGGAATAAAAAAGGGAATAGCCGCCCATTTGCTTCGCCTCCGCGGGGCTTTAGCCCAATGCTCCCTTTTTTGCCGTTTGCTTTAGCTGACGGCGGGCGGGCTTTTGAGACACCCTCATTCGTGTGCATTCGCGGATCACTTTTTCTTTCTCTGCGGAGCGGAGCGTAGCATAGCGTTTAGGGTTTTTGAGAGTTTCCC
>JAISOP010000136.1 GCA_031275525.1 Tannerella sp. | reverse complement strand
CGTGATGGACAGGGTTTTGCCCCCCCCCCGGCTAATATACTGATTTCCTGTGTGATATAACCTATGAAAGAGATTTGCAACACGGCGTTCGCCGGCACGCTGAGGGCGAAACGCCCGTTCACATCGGTCACTGCGCCGTTAACGGCATTGCCTTTCTCCACCACATTGGCTCCGATCACCGGCTCGCCGGTCTGGTCCACGACCGTACCGGTGATGTTCGTCTTACTCTGTTCGGGTTCGGTCGTTTCCGTCCGGCGGGCGATGTAAACCTGCCGCTCGTCAATCGTGTACACATTGTCCGTGTTCTCAAACAATTGGTTCAAAACCTTGTCGATCGTCAGGTCCTTGACACGGATCCGTACTTTCCTGTTTTCATCTACCGCATAGGTGTAGTAGAAGAAAACAAATTCACTCTTACGCTCAATTTCGTCAAACACTTCCCGCACGGTCTTGTTATTTACGTCCAGCGATAAAAGCGTTTCCTGCGAATAACTGCCGCGAGCGTTCGCCATACTTGTTCCCATAACCAGGAACAAAACGGACAGTTTCATCATGCTTGTCAATTTTTCAAGTCCGGCATTTCTTATGCCGTTAAATAATTTAATTCTCATACGTTTGTAATGATTTTAAGTTGTTATTAAGTAACTAAATGATATGCTAATGCTTACAGCTAAGTGTACCGGGGAACCGGATCGGTCTTTCCCGGTTGTTTCGTATTTCATGACGTATCCATAATGCTATTTATTTGAGGGGTTAATATTCAGGTAAAAGGTCTCGCCGTCGGTTTTGCGGCAACGCACGGGCGCCGTGTTCGACAGGCCGTTCAGCACCCGTTCCGCATCGTTTTTCAAGTCCAGTTTCCCGGTGAAACGCATCTCGCCCACTTCGGGCGCAAAGCCGATCTCCACACCGTAGTAATGTGCCAGCCGTTTGAGTATCAGGGAAAGTTTTTCGTCCCGGTAGAGGTAAATGCCGTCTTTCCAGGAAATGTAGTTTTCTACCGCCACGTCGTGCAGCTGCGTTTCCGTACCGGCCACCCGGAAAAGCTGATTCGGCGCCATTTCAACCGCCTGCCCGCCCGGATGCCCGGTGTGGACGGAGACCGACCCCGTCACCAGTACGACGCTCTGCGACGGTTCGTCTTCGTAGGCCGCCACATTGAACGACGTCCCCCGTACCCGTATTTCCATCTGTTTGGTTTTTACCGTAAAGGGGCTGCCGGCATCGGGCGTTACTTCCAGGTAGGCCTCGCCCTCCAGGTAGATTTCCCGTTGCTTCCCGTCGAACACGGGCGGATAGACGACCCGCGACGAGGCATTGAGCCACAGTTTGCTGCCGTCGCTCAGGGTCAGCGACGTATGCCGTCCCTGGGGCACAATCACCTGGTTATAGCTTGCCTGCGCCTCCGCTGCGGCCTGCGGTACGGCTTGCGAATTAACCTCCGCTTCGCCTTTTTCATTGTACTTTATTTCGGCGGTTTTTTCTTTCAGCGTCAGGCGTTCGTCGCCGGAAAAGACGATCTGGATATCCCTGCCCGTGCTGTCGGGACGGGCGACGTCTTCAATCTTTTGGGGCGCGAGGGCAACCGCCTCCTGCGCTCCGTCCGCCGGCGCGAGCGAATGAAATACGAACCAGCCGGCCAGCGCCAGGACACAGGCGGCTGCCGCTGCCGCCGTCCGGACATACAGGCGCCGGCGGCGGAGGGAACGGCGACGGAGGGCGGCCCGGCGGATATGTACCCACAGGTTGTCCGTTTCCTCCTTAGTCAACTTCCTGCCGGAGGGCCGGAACGAACGGACGCAGTAGCGCGCCAGTTCATAATCCTCGTCCGAGAGGCGTCCTTCCCGCCGCAAGGCGGCCCAGTAAGCCTCGCTTTCGGCGGTCGGACGGTTTACGGAGGAGATGAAGTATCCGTCTTCCAGTAAATCGGCAATCGTGTATCCCGTATTTTCTTTCATTTTCCGTATTTCATTTCTTTTTAGACAATCCGTTTTTGGCGTTGTACTCACTTGGCCGTTTTTTTTAACTCTCGCCTGCGGCCCGGCTGCGTATTTTCAGCACCGTGCGGTGGAGGAGATTCCTGACGGACTGGTAGTTCATCCGCATCAGCCGGCAGATTTCTTCATACGAAAGTTCTTCCACGAAACGGTAATAGAGCGCTTCCCGCTGCCGGGGCGTGAGGTTTTCCATGATCAGGGCAATCCGTTTCTTCTGTTCATAGAGCCGTTCGGACTCAATCAAGAGCGTTTCCGCCGAAAGTTCGATCTGGAACACGGGTTCGACGGCGTCCATCCGCGCGTAGCCGGTTTCCTTTTTAATCCGGTTGAAGAGTGTGTTTTTCAGGGAATAGAAGAGATAGGCCCGGATATTTTCGACCGCCTGCAAGCGCTTGCGGTTGGCATACAGCCGGACGAACAGGTCCTGGACGCAGTCTTTCACCAATTCGCTGTCGGGGGTAAAGTGCAGGCCGTAGTCGTAGAGCCGGTTTACGTAGGCCGTATAGAGCAAACCGAATGCTACGTCGTCTCCTGCAAGGAAGCGGTTCCAGCGTTCCCGGCCGTGTTTTTCATCTTGTTCGTTTGTCATGGGTCATCCGAATCTTTACATCCCAAATACCGACCTACGCATCCGGCCCTGCGGCCTGATGCCGAAAACTTCCAACCCGGTCACGCCGACCGGCGCGTTGTAAGGGATATTTTTGTTCGGGAAATGCTGCCGGGCCTTTTCCGACATCCCGCGTGCCGCGTTCCGCGCGTCGCGTTGGCCCTCGGCGGCCGTATCGGGATGGGGCGCTACCGCTTCCGGCTTGGCGGGAGACATCCCGTATGCGCCCATGTTCGCTGACGTCTTTTGCAGGGTCATTTGAATGTACTCCGTAAGCGTCGCAATCGAATGGGGAAATACATCTTTTCTCATCGTTTATTCCAAATTAAATATTTGTATCTCCAATCTATTAAACTTCTGTTCTTTTTTCCGCCCGTTGTGTCCCGGAATGCCCGGAGTGTATTCCGGATGGGCTTCCCGGAAGTTCCGAAGTACGTTCCGGATGGAAAAATTTAACTTCACACAAAAGTAAAGGTTATTTTGAGAATAGCAAAATATTTCGTAAAAAAGGGTAGGGCTAACCTTCTATACCGCACGCGGCGTGGTTTTGCGCACGGATCCTCCCGCAGGAGAATCAACCGGAGTGTACCACGAGCGTGGTACACTCCGGTTGAGGGTGTGTCAACAGCCTCTTGGCGTGGCGTCTGTCTTTGCGGACCGGACCCGCAATCGCTCAAAAATAAGGCTTGTTTTCGGGGGAGCCTGCGTCAAGATAAGAATTGAGAATTGTATGAGCGCGAATCATTTATTCGCGTTCATTCGCGGACAACTTTTTCTTTTTCAGCGTAGCGTAGCGTTTTGGGGGTTTTTAGAGGTTTCCATATCTTTGCTGCTGAAATAAGGATGAATCATGACGCGGAAGTATGATTTTTTAGTAATAGGATCGGGGATTGCGGGGATAAGTTTTGCGCTCAAGGTGGCCGGCAAAGGATTGGTGGCGCTGGTCTGCAAGTCCGGACTGGAGGAGGCAAACACGTATTTTGCCCAGGGTGGCGTCGCATCGGTGACCAACTTCCCGTCCGACAATTTCGACAAACACATTGAAGACACACTCATCGCCGGCGATTTGCTGGGCGACCGGGCGGCGGTGGAAAAGGTCGTGCGTAGCGCACCGCAGCAAATCAAGGAACTCATCCGCTGGGGCGTCGATTTCGACCGGGACGAGCAAGGCAATTTCGACCTGCACCGCGAAGGCGGACATTCCGAACACCGGATTCTCCACCACAAGGACAATACCGGCGCCGAGATTCAGGACACCCTGATCCGGGCTGTGAAGAAGCATCCGAATATCCGGGTTT
>JAISOP010000294.1 GCA_031275525.1 Tannerella sp. | reverse complement strand
TTAGCAACAACGAAGGCCGCCTCCAGCAAAAGGCGGCCAACCTTAGAACTAACTTGGAACTACATGACATATGGCCAGCCTGAACGGATTGCCCTGCGAGGCGGAAGAAATCAGCCCCGTACTCAAGCCGCACCAGCGCGATATTGTGCAGTGGAGCATCAACGGAGGGTAGCGGGCGATCTTCGCCCAGTTCGGGATCGGCAAGAGCCTCATACAACTGGAAATCATGCGCCTCATACACGGCAAGACCGGCGGGCGTACCTTGATCGTCTGTCCACTCGGAGTCCGGCAGGAGTTCACGCGGGACAGCAAAATGCTGGATATGACGCTGAAATTTATCCGCCGCCCTGATGGGATGGATGACGACAATGTCCACTACATCACGAACTACGAGAGCGTGCGCGACGGGAAGCTAGACCCTAATCTCTTTGTCGCCGTCTCATTGGATGAGGCTTCGGTACTGCGGTCCTATGGCAGCAAGACGTACCAAGAATTTTTGCCGCTGTTTTCGAGCGCCGCGCCATTGAGAAAGCCGTCCCGAACGCCGTAAGCGTGTATGGCTCGTTGGACATTGATGTCCGGGAGCGTCGTGTCGTCGATTTTGCGGAGGGCCGCTGCAAATATTTCGCCAGCAAGCCGGAGATATCCGGGGCAGGGTGTAACTTCCAGCGGTATTGCCACAAGATGATTTTCCTTGGCATAGGCTACAGCTTTAATGACTTTATCCAGAGTATCCACCGAATTTACCGGTATCTGCAAACGGAGCCCTGCGAAATACATGTTATTTACACGGAATCCGAGACGGAGGTGTTGCGGGTCCTGAAACGTAAATGGGAGGAGCACAAAAAGATGATGGGCCGCATGAGCGAAATTGTGGCTGAACATGGATTGAACAAGCTCTCGACCGACAGTCTGAAGCGCAGTATCGGAGTCGAGCGTGTTGTTGTCCGCGGCGAGATGTACGAGGTCGCCTGTAACGATTGCGTCGAGGAAGCTCGGATTCAGCCAGATCAGTCTGTCGGCCTTATCGTGACGTCGATACCGTTTTCCAACCATTACGAGTACACGCCGTCCTATAACGATTTCGGGCACACAGACAACAACGCCCATTTCTGGGGGCAGATGGATTTTCTGACGCCTGAACTGCTGCGGATATTAGAGCCTGGCCGTTTGGCTTGTATCCATGTGAAGGATCGGATACTGTTCGGAAACGTGACGGGCGCTGGAGTTCCCACGGTGAGCCCGTTCCACGCGGAGGCGATTTTCCATTACAAGCGGCACGGCTTCGACTATCTGGGAATGATAACGGTAGTCACGGACGTGGTGCGCGAAAACAACCAAACCTACCGGCTGGGGTGGAGCGAGCAGTGCCGGGATGGCACGAAGATGGGCGTCGGCTCCCCGGAATACGTCCTGCTCTTCCGCCGGCCGCAGTCGAACCGAACGCGGGGTTACGCCGACACTCCGGTCAAAAAGGACAAATCGGAATACACGCGGGCACGGTGGCAGATCGACGCTCACGCGTTTTGGCGGTCATCGGGAAATCGACTGTTGAGCGCCGAGGAACTCGCCGAGTACGGACCTGACGAATTAGGGCAAAAGTTTCGGAACTCGTCCAGGTCGGCTATTTACGACTATGCGCAGCATGTGGCGCTCGGCGAAGGTCTGGAGAAAAAGAACAAACTCCCGGCGACCTTTATGGCCATCGCGCCGGGAAGCTATGCCCCGGAGGTCTGGGACGACGTGAACCGCATGAAAACGCTCAACACGTCGCAGGCACAGAAGGGGAAACAGGCGCACATCTGCCCTCTCCAGTTCGACATCGTAGACCGCCTGATCACCCGCTACTCGAACAAAGGCGAGCTGGTATACGACCCCTTCGCCGGCCTGATGACGGTGCCGTACCGGGCGATTTTGCTGGGCCGCCGCGGAGGAGGAAGTGAGTTGTCGGAAGAATACTTTAGGGATGGCGTGAAGTACCTGGCGATAGCCGAAAGCAACGCATCATCCCCGACATTGTTTGATATGGAGGAAGAGCTTACCGCTTGTGATCAGCAAACCTTAGAGGGCGAAAACAATGGGAAATGTGTACATGGATAGAGGACTTGCGGCGAGAAATGGAAGCAAAATGGGTTTGATCGTCGATAACTTCGCCGGAGGCGGTGGTGCCAGCACGGGAATTGAGATGGCACTGGGGCGTCCGGTCGATATTGCCATTAACCACGACGCCGAGGCTCTGGCAATGCACAGGGCCAATCATCCGGCAACCAAGCATTATGTCGAGAATGTCTGGGAAATTGATCCGCTGAAAGTCACGAGAGGGGAGGCTGTCGATTTGGCTTGGTTCTCGCCGGATTGCACTCATTTCTCAAAAGCAAAGGGCGGAAAACCTCGCGACAAAAAAATTCGCGGGCTTGCGTGGGTGGCCGTCAAATGGGCACAGCAGGTGCGGCCCAAAGTGATTTGCCTTGAAAACGTCGAAGAATTTCAGGGCTGGGGGCCGCTCGCCGACGATGGGCAACCAATAAAGGCGTTTCGCGGGCAGACATTCGAGATTTTTTTGGAGGCACTGCGGGAACAGGGATATAGCGTGGAATACCGAGAACTCTCTGCCTGCGACTACGGAGCGCCCACGACGAGAAAACGTTTTTTCCTTGTTGCGCGATGCGATGGATTCCCCGTCGTGTGGCCAGAAAAAACGCATGGCCCTTCTCGTCTGCCATATAAGACGGCGGGAGACTGCATTGACTGGTCGATCCCATGTCCGTCGATTTTTGATCGAGCTAAACCGCTGGCGGAAAATACCATGCGCCGAATCGCAAAGGGGATTGTCAGGTATGTCCTGAACAATTCGAAGCCCTTTATTGTGAACCTGAATCATGTCGCGGACTGCTACCAGCATTTTAGAGGACAGGAAATCGACTCTCCGCTGAAAACGGTGACTCAGGTAAATGGACACGCGCTGATTGTTCCGCATATCACAAAATTTCGTAACGGCAGCATAGTGCATGGCATAGATGAACCGCTGCATACCATCACTGCCGGGTTGGTCTCGGCGCATCTGATTACTTATTACGGCAATACGCGCCCAGACGATTTCCGCGGTTCCCGAATGGAAAAACCTGTTGCCACGCAGACTACGGAAAACCGCCATGCCCTCGTCACGGCTTGCCTTGCCAAGCATTACGGCGGCGTTGTTGGGTCGGCGCTCAATGATCCGCTTGCCGCGGCGATTGTGGGGAGCAACGTAAAAACGATGTGTATGAGATATCGGAGGATATGGCGAAATGACCGCTGAAACTATACGGATAACCGACCACCGCAATCACCCTTTTTGTATTGTCGAAACGCCAATTCTTGAGGATGTTAATTTGTCTACGTATGACAAAATGATCTACATCGTACTCTGCTCGTATGCGTCAGCGCGGGATCAGAAGTGTTTTCCAGCCGTGCAGACCATCGCGGGGCGCGCGAGTTGCAGCGAGCGCCGGGTGCGCTTGAGTTTGTCCGCGCTGGAGAACCTCGGATATATAAAGCGGGAGTTTACGGCAGGCCGCTCTACAATGTATATCATCATGGATCTGGCCGAGAGGGCGGCATACTATGCCGGGGTGCAGGATACCCCGGCGCCACATGCAGG
Source organism: Tannerella sp. (assembly GCA_031275525.1). Lineage (GTDB taxonomy): Bacteria > Bacteroidota > Bacteroidia > Bacteroidales > Tannerellaceae > Tannerella. The sequence continues at coordinate 751 of JAISOP010000294.1, read as the reverse complement.
GGGGGCGGCGCCATGTGCAGGGGAGGGCGGCGCCACATGCCCCCTAACAAGATCTTTTAACAAGATCATAGAACAAGAAAAAGATACTCAACCTACGGTTGAGGCTTCGCCCCCCGAAGAGTCGGGCGAGCCCTATCCCACAGAACACGAATCCGCGGAACCGCAGGCGCGGGAAGCACCACCGCAAGAATCCGCTGCGGAGCTTCTCGGCGTTCAGGAGGCGCCGGCTGCCATGCAGAGCGTTGCAAAATATCTGCTGATGGCCGCGGGACGCGCCGGCCTGCTGGAAGAAGAAATATCGGTACTGCGGACGTTCAACGCTTCGCACTTTCCGGCAGTAGTGCTGAAAGAAATCGACGTGGCTGTGGAGCGTTTCAAGCGTTTGGGGCGCGACCCGAAAACACTGACCTTTGTCTATCTTGCGGACGCCATGAGGCACCGCCGCCCCACGCGTTTACCGACAGGCAGAGGTTCCCCGCGCGCCAGCGCTGGGAATACGGCAGATTCAGAATCCTTGAATGTCTAGGGGGGTTTCCATGACACGTGACTTGCTTGAAATCATGTCCGGGATTCCGATGTTGGCTGACTCTCTGAAGCGGTATCGGCCGCAGGAGGAGCTGGATCTGGAGGCGCTGGAGTATGTACGCTCGAAATGCTGGGAGGCTGCGGCAGAAGATATTCGGGCACGGAGTTCCGACGTTTTGAGGGTCAAGCGGGACGAGAGAACTTGCGCGGACTGCAAAGGCTCCGG
>JAISOP010000286.1 GCA_031275525.1 Tannerella sp. | reverse complement strand
TATGCTTTTTGGGCGGAAAGATAGCTCGTTTATGCATAACTGAAAATAAATTTAGATGCGTCAGCCCTGGTATGCTGATGTAAGAAATTGGCAATCAAGATAAAAAGGAGTATTTTTGTAGAATGAAAATCAAAATAACCCTTCATTGTCCTGATTGCCAAAGTGCAAATATAAAAAGAAATGGTAAGAAATCGTACGGGAAGCAAAATTATATCTGTAAGGTATGTGGGCGACAGTTCATTGGCGATTATGCCCTGCAATACAAAGGATGTCATTCTTCTCCGACACAAAAGATATTATGGATGCTTGTGCGTGGCACAGGAATCAGGGATATAGCTGAAATTGAGAGAATCAGTACTAAAAAGGGGTTGTCCGTATTAGTCAATTCCCGGCATCTAATCCAACCCCATGACCGTCATTTTATACGAACGCGGAGCGTTGTCAAGTTTTATATCTTTAGGCAAATGATTAAAGTAGTCTGTCGCCTTTTCTGTTTGGGCAAAAGCATGATTTGCAACGAACAGGCATGTTACAAATAAGGCGAATGTGCGGTATGTTTTTCTTTTCTTCATTTTTATCGAATTAGTCATATCCGAAATTTTTATTTGTTTGAAACCGATTATCCGGTCTGCAAAAGTACGGCTATTTTTTAACCGCCTAACTTTTTTGCATTTTTCTTGAAAATATCGTCTTATATTGCTGAGAATAAGAAATATAAGATTGTATTGTTTTTTTATTCCTGTCTGTTCTTCAAGCAAATGAGCGATGGAAACATTTTAAGACAAAAGAAACTCTATCTATTTGTCCATTAATCAGGACAAAACCCAGTCCATCGCGGGAAAAAAATAGCTGCCCGGACACCCAAACCTGCCATTTTGTCGCAAAAAGAGCCGGCGTCTTTGCTCCGAGCGAGAACGTCTTTGCTCCGAGCAAGGACGTCCTCACAAAAAGTGAGAATGTCTTTGCTCCTGGCGAGGATGTCTTCACAAAAGCGAGGATGTCCTCGCTCCGAGTGAGGGCGTTGTCAGTAAAAGCGAGGGGCGTGTCACAAAAAGCGAGGACGACGGCGCTTGGAGCCAGGAATGGGGCATGAAGAAAATGAAAATCCCAACTCGCAGTATCGCTGTGGATATCCGGAGTGGGAGTTTTCCCTGTTCGAACCTTAGCCGCGGCGCAAAACGGCGGCTATTCTTTGACTTTATGCTTCACCCGCGGGAAGCGGGCTTTCAGGTCAGCGTACACCTCTTTGGCGCCGGGGAAATCCTGCGCGGCGGCGGCTTTCACGGCGTTGTAGAACACCAGCGCCGCAATCGCTCAAAAACGAAGCTTGTTTTCGGGAGATTGCGCGTCAAGGGCGGTAGGATACGTTTTTGTCACCCACTGTTGTGTAAGGGGGGGGGTAGAGGTTCCCTGAATTTCCCTATCTTTACCCGTCAAAGGGATAAAAAAACAGAGACTTTTTATGAAACGAGCGATTATCATTGGGGCGACGTCAGGCATCGGCCGGGAGGTGGCGAAAAGATTACTGGAAGAGGGTTGGCAGATAGGCGTGGCCGGTCGGCGGGAAGAGGAGTTGATGAGGTTGCAGGCTTCTTCGCCCGAATGTGTATCGGTTCGGACGCTGGACATTACGCGGGAAGATGCGCCGGAACGGTTACATCAGTTGATTCGACTGACCGGCGGAATGGATTTGTTTTTCCTGTCTTCCGGCATTGGCCGGCAGAATCCGGAACTCCAGCCCGAGACCGAATTGCTTACCGTCGAAACCAATGCGCTGGGGTTCACCCGTATGGTGACGGCGGCATTTCATTATTTCCGGGAGCAGGGCGGCGGTCATTTGGCTGTGATCACTTCGGTGGCCGGGACCAAGGGACTGGGTTCGGCGCCCTCTTATTCGGCGACCAAACGTTTTCAGAATACCTATCTGGAGGCGCTGGCGCAGTTGGCGTACCGCCGGAAACTGAATATTCACTTCACCGATATCCGTCCGGGCTTTGTCGCTACGGCCATCCTGGACGAGACGAAACATTATCCGATGCTGATGAAGCCCGAACGTGTGGCGGCGCACATCGTCCGGGCGTTGAACCGGCGCCGGCGCATAGCCATCATCGACTGGCGCTATGCGTGGTTGGTGTTCCTCTGGCGGCGGATTCCCCTGTGGTTGTGGGAACGGATGAAGTGGTCGTAATTCAAAACCTGCGGCAGGGATCATACGGAGGGATGCTATTCAAAGGGTCGCGCCGACATTCAATACCCTTATTTGTATTTCAGGGCTGACCTAATTTATCAGCAGTTTGTAGGGAAGAAAAAAAGCGTTATTTTTGCACCACCATTCCGACGAAGAAGGGAAAGGAGAGATGGCAGAGTGGTCGATTGCGGCGGTCTTGAAAACCGTTGAACTGAAAGGTTTCAGGGGTTCGAATCCCTTTCTCTCCGCCCTCAAAAGCCGCTAAATCAGCGGCTTTCTTCATTATCACAGGTTTTTACCCGTTTTCACGCTGTGCAAAAAGTGATATTTTTCGCAGAAATCGCTCTTTTTTTCGCGCCGATGGAAAAATACCGCCAACGCGGTATTTCACAAGATAACCATGGCCTCTATTTTTGCGTCATAAATTTTAATATACAAAGACGCCCCTCTGTCCGGCTACAACAGGCACTGAAGGGAGGTCTTAAACATCTAAAAATGAATTATGAGCATGACAAAGTTGTATTTATTTAGAACTCCCGGGAAATTCCGGTATTTTATTGCCGTTTTTTTGATGACGGGCCTGTTGCCTGTCTCTTTGCCGGCGCAAACGGCGGATATACGGGGAACGGTAACAGACGGACACAGCCGGGAGGCGCTTATCGGCGCTTCGGTGGCTGTCAAGAACGATGCGGGAAAGGGTACGGTGACGGATGCCGACGGTCAATTCAACCTGCCGGTCGCGTCGCTCCCGGCGACGCTTGTCGTTCATTACCTCGGATACAGGCCGCAGGAAATAGACATCTACGAGACCGGCGAGCCGGTCATCATCTACCTGGCGGAAGATTACAGCCAGTTGAACGAAGTGGTGGTCGTGGGATACGGTACGCAGAAGAAAATCAGCGTAACCAATGCGATCTCCCAACTGTCGGGCGACCACCTGACCGATCTATCGGTATCCAATATACAGCAGACGCTGCAAGGCAAATTGCCGGGCGTGACGGTGCAGGACCTGGGAGGGTCGCCCGGACGGACTTCTGCGAGCATCCGTATCCGCGGGATTACAACGTTCAATCCCAATCAAACCAACGGCACAAGCGGCTACGACTTGTCGAAAAACAACGCCTTGGTGATTGTGGACGGTATTGAGCAGGACTGGAGCAATATCAACCCGAACGACATCGAAACGGTCTCCGTGTTGAAAGACGCTTCCTCGACGGCCATTTACGGCTCAAGAGGTACAAACGGCGTCATACTCGTCACCACCAAAGGCGCAAAAAGCGGTAAGACACAGGTGGACGTCAACAGTTATGTCGGCTGGCAGCGGGCAAACAACCGTCCCGAACCCATGGGACTGGAAGCCTATATGAAAGAACAGCAGTGGGCATACCGGAACGCAACCGGCACCGTCCCCGACAAATTTACGGACGAAAGTATCCAGACGTGGGTCCATGCCACCGACCGCGAAAAATACCCGTTGCCCAATACGTGGTTTCAGACGCTGCTTCACACCGCCCCGCAGTATCATACGGATATAGCCATTTCCGGAGGAAACGACGTCGTGCGTTCCCGCTTGAGTCTCCGTTATTTTGAGCAGGAAGGGGTCATTAAAAACAACGGCAACAACCTTACGGAAGGAAAATTGAGTACGGATTTTCAGGTGTCGCGCACGGTGAAGGTGCATACGATTCTTGACTACCGCAACAACAATTACCATTATCCGACCGTAGATGCGGCAAACCCGCTGAACCGGTTCCTGCACGGCACGCTGTGGGCATATCCCAAATACAGCGACGGCACCTACGGACTGAGTTCCCAAAGCGCCAACCCCCTTATGGATATTGAAAAAGGCGGATTGTCTCAAACCAAAAACGATTATTTTACCGGAAACATCAAAGCCGACTGGGACATCCTCGACGGATTGACTTTTTCCTCTCAATGGGGACTGGTTTATAATACCGTATATCAAAAGAATTATACGAACGCATACGTCAATGCGGACAAAAATACGGGATTCGTGAAAACCGTCTCCAATAATTCCCTTACCGAAGTGCGCAATACCGCACGCGAATATACATGGAACAACCTGCTGGTTTACAAAAAGACCTTCGGCCAACACGACCTTTCCGTCCTTGCAGGTTATTCGCAAACGGGCAACACCCAGACCTTTCTTTCCGCCTATCGCGAAAGGTTCTATAACAACGACATCGCTTCCATCGGACAGGGCGCCAACGACGGCACCAAGACGAACGACGGAAGGGACGAGGAATACGGGCTGCGCTCCTGGTTCGGTCGTATCAACTATGGCTATGCAGGCAAATACCTGCTGGAGGCGAATGGCCGCTACGACGGATCGTCCAAATTCACCGGGAATAAACAGTACGGCTTCTTCCCTTCGTTTTCAGCCGGGTGGATTCTTTCGGAAGAATCTTTCTGGGAATCCCTGCGTTCGACGGTAAATACACTGAAACTGCGCGGTTCCTGGGGTATCACCGGAAACCAGTCGGTTAGCCTGTACAGTTATTACGCCTCCCTGGTCTCGCAGGGATATAACTTTGGCGGCTCGCCCGTATCGGGATACCGGCAAACCGCTTTGGCAAATACCGAACTCGGATGGGAATCAACTACTCAAACGGATGTCGGAGCGCAGGCCATCCTGTTCAACAGCCTGGAGGTGACGATCGACTGGTATAAAAAGACAACCAATGATATTTTGTTGAACCTGGATATTCCCGCCACGGTCGGTCTCAGTGCGCCACCCCAAAACGCCGGCACGGTGGAAAACAAAGGATGGGAATTCAGTCTTCTTTTCAGAAATACGACCTCTTACAAGCTGGGATATGAAATCGGTGGGAATTTCAGCATCAATCACAACAAAGTCATCGACCTGAAAGGAACGGGGCCTTATTTTGCGGGCGACTACAATACCAATCCCTATTACACCATTGCCGAAGGATTACCCGTCAACACGCTTTGGGGATTCAAGACCGACGGCCTGTTTCAGACGGAAGAAGAAATCCGGGCCTACCGCGAATCCGGACACGGCTTCAACCAGGCAAATCCGTCGCCGGGAGATGTAAAATATTTAGACCTGAGCGAAAACGGTGCACTTGGCGCCGAAGACATGCGCGAGATCGGACATTCCTTCCCGACCTATACGTTCGGCTTTCATGCCGGACTGCACTTCCGCAACGTTGAACTCAACGCCTGGTTCCAGGGCGCAGCCGATGTGGATGTGCGGATCTCCGGCGCTTTGGCGGAGATGGGCAATCAGGAAGGGTTTGCGCACAAGATTTACGAAAACAACTACTGGACGCCCGACAACCCGGATGCCCGCTTTCCGCGTCCCGTAAAATTCGACCTGAAGAACGTCGCCTCGTCCGACCGGATGATTATCGACGCCTCCTACCTGCGGCTGAAAAACCTGCAATTAGCCTACAACCTGCCGGTCTCGAAATGGTTCGATACCCAAGTCGTGAAGAAGATAAGGGTCTATGCCTCGGCAACGAACCTGTGGACGCTTTCCGCCCTGAACGAATGGAACCTCGACCCGGAAACGGGATCCGGCCGTGCACAGTATTTTCCGCAAACGTCGGTATATACCGTCGGATTCAATCTCCAATTTTAATCGCTCATGTTACCCGGATTCATCCTGTTTGATGGGGATTTCGCGATCACGACGTCCGGTCGTATGCGATCACGATGTCCGGTCGTATGCTGCCGGATAAACCGGATAAAAACGATGGTGTGTAACACGATTCAATAACTTAAAAAATAAACATTCCTGATGATTACAAATATATTTTCCCGAAAACATTATCCGGCACTACTCGCCGGCGCATGGATCAGCCTCGTTTCCTGCGACAGCGGTCTGCTTGACACCGTTCCCAATGACCGTATTTCTTCCGAAATCTACTGGCAAACGCCCAACGACGCCTTGCTGGCGGTCAATTCGCTTTATAACGATCTGGACGGAACCGATATTTTCAGTTTCGATGCACTGACGGATATTGCGCATACCAACGACCCTTTTGAGGTGCAGGCCAATATTGAAAAGGGCGTATTCGACGCCCTGAATACCCGGATCGAAACCGTTTGGACGGCCGCCTATAAGGGCATTGCCGCCGCCAATTTAGTGCTGGAAAACGTGGACCGGATCACCTTCACCGACGAAGCGCTGCTGAAACGCTACAAAGCGGAAGCACGCGTCCTGCGGGCATACCAGTACATCAAACTCGTGCCGCTGTTCGGCGAGGCGCCCTTAGTCGTCCAATCACTCACGCTGGACGAATCCAGGCAAATCACCCGCACGCCGGTACGGGAAATCTGGGAGTTCATCGACCGTGAACTGGAAGAAGCATCTGCGGATTTACCCGACAGTTACGATGCCAAAGAAAAGGGACGCATCACCCGCTGGGCGGCTCTCGGACTGAAAGCCCGTGCCGCACTCTATGCCGGCGAATCCCGGAAAGCGGCCGATGCGGCAGCACAAATCATCCGGAGCGGACGATTCACGCTCTATCCGGAATACGCCGGCCTGTTCCGCTACGAAGCCGAAAACAATTCCGAAATCCTGCTCGACAAGCAGTATATAAAAGATTTGTACAAAAACAATGTGTTTTACCTCTTGGCTCCCTACAGCCAGAAAAACGCCAACAGCAATTATGTGCCCACCAAAGCGCTCGTAGATTTATACGAAACGGCCGACGGGAAAAACATTACCGACGCCGACAGCGGGTACGATCCGGCTCATCCGTATGAAAACCGCGATCCGCGCCTGCATTTTTCCATTTATCTGGACGGCGACCTCCTGCCCGACGGGAAGACCGTCTTCCGTCCCGCCCCCAACAGCGATTCAAACGATGCCGTCGGCAAGTCCTACCATAATTCGACCACGGGATTCAACATCCGGAAATACGTCAATGCGGAAGATTATGCCGACATCAACAATTCCGGCATGAACCTCATTCTGCTGCGCTATGCCGAGGTGCTGCTTACCTACGCCGAGGCTAAGATCGCGCTGCACGAAACCGACGCTTCCGTATATGAAGCCATCAACCTGGTGCGTAACGGACGCGACGACGTGAAACAGCCCTCCATACCCGAAGGGCAAAGCGAGGAGGCGCTGCGGGAAATAGTCCGCCGCGAACGTGCCGTCGAACTGGCTTTTGAAGGATTGAGGCTGGCCGACATCCGCCGGTGGAGCATTGCGGAAACCGTCTTGCCGGGCAATATTTACGGCATCACGTACGTGGACGACAACCAGGAGGTGAAGGTCGTGCAAGTGGTTTCAGCCACCCGCGCGTTCCGTGCGGACAGGGATTACCTCTGGCCGGTACCCCAGAAAGAACGCGACCTGAATCCGAACCTGACACAAAATCCGAACTGGTAAATTGGAAGTAAAACAAAATATATCTGCAAGTCAAATGAAAAACTTGGAATACATCTTAACCGGCGCAACGGCATTGACCGTCCTCTCGTGCGGGAAAGCACAAAAAGCACAGGAGAAAACACCGCCGCGTCCCAATATCATATTCGTGCTGACGGACGACCTGGGCTATTCCGATTTAAGTTGCTACGGCAATCCGGTCATCCATACGCCTTTTCTGGACAAATTAGCATCCGAAGGCGTGCGTGCGACGGATTATGCCGTTACCAGCCCCTCCAGTACGCCTTCGCGGGCCTCGCTGCTGACCGGCCGCTATGCTTCACGCGTGAACCTGCCCTATCCGATCGGGCCGGGTTCACACTTAGGACTGGCCGCCGAGGAAGTAACCATCGCGGAAGTATTAAAAAGCGTGGGCTATCATACCGCGATGATCGGCAAATGGCACCTGGGCGACAACCGGACGTTCAGCCATCCCACGGCGCAGGGATTCGATTCCTATTACGGCTTACTGTACAGCCATGATTACCGGGATCCGTACGTGAAAACGGACAGCGCCCTGTATTTGTTTCGCGACGGCGTCCCGGAAGGTAAGATCCCGGCAGATTCGCTCCTGACGCCGCTCTATACGCAGGAAGCCATTCAATACGTCGGCAAACAACGGAAGGGAGAGCCGTTTTTCCTGTATCTGGCATACAACATGCCGCATTTGCCGGTAGTTTTTGCAGCTTCGGCGCCGTCGTTGAAGGACAGGGTAGAGAGCAGCGGAGAGTTGGGAGCTGTGGTAGAAGAGCTGGACAGTCAGCTTGCCCGCCTTTGGAATGCGTTGGAGCAACAGGGCCTGGCCGACAATACGATTTTCATCTTTTCGAGCGATAACGGCCCCTGGATAGAATATCCCGCGAGGATGGCAGCCGATAGCGTTACACAGCGCTGGCACGCCGGCGCAGCCGGTATTTTCCGGGGATCCAAGGGGCAGACCTACGAGGGAGGTGTGCGCGAACCCTTTATTGTATATTGGAAAGACAGGCTGCAACGCGGGATCCTGTTCAATTCCATCAGCAACGTAGATGTATTGCCCACGCTGGCCGAGTGGGCGAACGCCCCGCTTCCCGAAGGACGGACGCTGGACGGACAGTCCGTTGCGGCACTGTTGACGGGCAACGCCGACCGAACCCATTACAGGCACCGTCCGATCTATCTGGTGAACAACGGAACGTTAGAAGCCGTCAAAGACGGCGGATGGAAATACCGGGAAATACGCCGGGACGGTAATCAGCACGTCGAACTGTTCAACCTGAACCGCGATCCGGGCGAACGGGTAAATATGATTGATCAATATCCGGGAAAAGCAGAAGCCTTAAAAGCGCTGTTCGACAGCTTTCAGGGGTATAAAGAGAATTAGAAGAGGAACGGAACGGATGAAGAGGACAGGCAACTACGGATACGGGAAAGGGGATAACCGGTGAACAGGAAAAACCAACTGGTGGGATTAGCGGGAGCGTGTTTGCTGTCTTGCCGGCCGGCAGGCGTTCCTGTCGAGGAAAAGGAACGTCCCAACATCCTCTTTATCCTCTCCGACGACCATACGTCACAGGCCTGGGGCATCTATGGAGGAAGGTTAAGCCCGTATGTGAAGAATGAAAACATCCGCCGCCTGGCCCGGGAAGGCTGTGTGCTGGAGAATTGTTTCTGCACAAACTCTATTTCCGTACCCAGCCGGGCCGCCATCCTGACGGGCGCCTACAGTCACAAAAACGGAGTCTATACCCTCCATGACGCGCTTCCGCCTGAAACGGACAACCTGGCAAAACGCCTTCAGGCGGCCGGATACCAGACCGCCCTGTTCGGTAAATGGCATCTGAAAAAGCGGCCGGCAGGATTCGACACCTTCCGGGTATTTCACGATCAAGGCACCTACTGGAATCCGGTGATGAAACAGGCAAGCAACTGGATCGACGACCACCAGGGGGTGCAGGGAGACACCCTGAACGGGTTTTCTACCGACATCGTCACAGACTTGGCCATCGACCGGATCCGAAACCGGGACAAAAACAAACCCTTCCTGATATGCTGCCATTTTAAGGCTACGCACGAACCCTGGGAGTTTCCCGAAAGAATGAAACACCTCTATGACGACTCTACGGAGTTCCCCGAACCGGAGAACCTCATGGAGTTCGGAAGGGAACCATCCGGACGCACTTTTGATGGACAGGTGTTGGAAGCCCTTGCCAAACGTTGGGAAACGGCCTCGCAGGAAAACGCCCAATGGTGGACCACCTATCCCGAACTGCCCTTCAGCATTCAAGGGTTAGACCGGAATGCGGCGCGTAAGAAAACATACCGGAAACTCCTCCGCGATTACCTGCGCTGCGGGGCTGCGATCGACGACAATATCGGCCGCCTTTTGCATACGCTCGACCGGGAAGGGTTGAGCCGGAACACGGTGGTCATCTATGTCTCTGACCAGGGCTATTTCCTGGGCGAACATGGCTTCTTCGACAAACGCATGATGTATGAAGAATCGCTACGTATGCCTTTTGTGATCCGTTACCCGGAAGAAATACCTGCCGGCACGCGCAATCGCGACATCCTGCTCAACATTGACTTTGCCGCCCTTCTTGCCGACTATGCCGGGGCTTCCGTTCCCGCGCTTTCGCAGGGACGCAGTTTCCGTGCCAACCTGCATGGACAGACGCCGGACGACTGGCGGCAGGACATGTACTACCGCTATTGGACGCAGCACCCCGCGCGTCCCGCGCACATAGGTATCCGCAACCGGGACTGCAAACTGATCTTCCTCTACGGCGACCGGCTGCATACGACCGGTTCGGATAGCATAACGCATACGCCTTCCTGGGAATTTTACGACCTGAAGAACGACCCGCACGAAAACAAAAACAGGTACCATGATCCGGCATACGCCCCTGTCATCCGCCAAATGAAGCAGCGTCTGCTCCAACTTCGTGCCTCCCTTGGCGACACGGACAACGATGCGCCACGCATGAAGGAAATTATGTCAAGGTACTATTTTGAGAATGGAGAATTGAGAATGGAAAATTGAGAATGAACGCGAACTGCTAACCTGCTGGAGCGCCAAGGAAACGGCCTTCAAAATCACGGGACAAAGGATTGCCGACTGGCAAAAAGACCTCCATATCCTCGCCGGTGACTTATTCAAAGATGCAAGGA
>JAISOP010000272.1 GCA_031275525.1 Tannerella sp. | reverse complement strand
CAAAAAAAGAAAAGAGACTATGAAATGTGTTTTTGAATTATTTAAGTTAATTGGGGGGGGGGGGGGATTTCCTTAAAAAAAGAAAAAACAGTACGGTTACTGGGATGTTGCCTCCCGGTTAGCGCCGCGAACCAGGGGATTTCTCAAACAAGAAGGGTGACGGGAACGGTAACCGAAACCGGCGGAGAAACCTTGCCCGGCGTGAGTATTATGATTAAAGGCAGTTCAACCGGTACCGTGACCGATGCGGACGGACAGTATGCCATCGAGGTGAAATCCGGTGATGTGCTGGTGTTTTCGTATCTGGGTAAGAAAGAGGTTGAAATACCTGCAGGCAGTCGTGCAAACATCTCCGTGCAAATGGAGGACGATTCTCAAATGTTGCAGGAAGTCGTCATTCAAACCGGATACATGACGCAGAAAAAGGCGGATTTGACGGGCGCACTGGCGATGGCCGTCTCGGAGGATATTGAAAAGAATCCGGGGGCCAATGCCATGCGAGCCTTACAGGGAAAATTGCCCGGAGTGTACATCACTTCAAACGGCAACCCGGCCGAAGAGGTAAGTATTCAAATCCGGGGTATCACTTCGATGCGGTCGGCAGACCCCTTGATCGTGGTTGACGGGCAACCGGTCAATATCAATTTCCGCGACATCAACAGCCTGGATATTGAGTCGATTCAGGTGTTGAAAGACGCGGCGTCGGCCAGTATCTACGGCTCGCGTGCAGCCAGTGGCGTCATCCTGATCGAAACCAAGAAAGCCAAAGAAAGAGGGGTATCCATCAAGTACGACAGTTATTTCGGGTTCTCCCACCTGGCGCACAAGCCGCAGATGCTGAACACGAACGAATACGGACAGGCGATATGGCAGGCCACCGTCAACGATGGCGACGACCCCTCGACCGCTGTCCGTATCTACAACTACGACTGGTCGAGGGATGCCGCCGGCATTCCCGTGCTGCATTCCCTCACGCCGGTGCAGTGGCTGAACAGCGCCCAGACCATGCCCTCGGCCGACACGGACTGGTGGGATGAAATGACGCAGACGGGATTCAATACCAACCAGCAGGTGGCCGTTTCCAGCGGGTCGGAGAAGTCGAGAACCCTGTTTTCCCTGAATTATTTCGACCACAGGGGCACCGTGATCGAATCCTTCTTCCGGAGGTATTCGGCACGCATGAACAGCGACTACGACTTGATTAAGGACCGGCTGAAATTCGGCGAAAGCTTCACCGTGTCGCACCTGAAACTCAACGGACGGAGCGATGTGTACAATGCCATCATCATGCCTTCCATTGTGCCGGTGCATACCACCGACGGCGGATGGGGCGGCACGGCCATGTCCATGGGCATGGACGACTACAACAATCCCGTCCGGGGGTTGATGACCGACAGGGACAATCCGGATTATTTCCTGAAAGCCCTGGGGAGCGCCTACCTGGATTTGGCCATCCTGAAAAACCTGCATCTGAAAACGCAGTTCGGCGTGGACTATTCCAACTACTATTATCGCCATACCGATCATACGTGGGAAGAAGGCGGAGGACGTTCGGACCACATCAGCGGCGTAAATACTTATCAGAACCATACCGTCAACTATACCTGGACCAATACGCTAATCTATAGCCTGGAGAGCCGGAAGCACAACCTGGATATACTCCTGGGACAGGAGGCCTACCATTCCGGCAACGAGGGATTCAGGTCCTACCGTTCGGATGTTTACATAGAGGATAAGGATTATGCCTTCCTGAACGCAACCTCCGGCGACCGGCGCGAACAGGAGGGATGGGGCGACGAATCGGCCCTGCTTTCCTATTTTGGGAAAATCAACTATTCCTTTGATTCGCGCTTCCTCTTCTCGGCTACCGTCCGCTACGACGGCGCCTCCAAGTTTGGCGCCAACAACCGCTTTGGTACCTTCCCGGCGCTTTCGGCCGGGTGGAGGCTGTCGGAAGAGGCGTTTATGAAAGAACTCGGGTGGCTGTCGGACCTGAAACTGCGTGTCAGTTGGGGATTAAACGGTAACTCAAACATCCCTACCAATGCCCTGATGAACATCTACGGAGCCGGCTACAACCAGACTTCCTATGCCATTGCCGGCAACGAAAGCGGCACGCTGAATTCGGGATATTACAAAATCCATACCGGCAATGCCAACCTGCAATGGGAAGCTACCGAACAAACGAACCTCGGGCTGGATTTCGGTTTCCTGAACCAGGGCCTCAGAGGGTCTTTCGACTATTTTGTCAAGCGAACCAACGACATGCTCTTTGAGCCGCCTTATATCGGGGCGCTGGGCGAAGGGGGCTATCAGTGGGTCAATGCGGCGGATATGCAGAATACGGGCATCGAATGGATGTTGGGCTATTACAAGCAGGTTTCCAAGGTGTTTGACTTCAACATCACCGCCACGCTGTCTTCCTTCCGCAACCAAATCACCGACTTGCCGGAAAATGTCCGCTATACGTATGGCGGCAACGGCCTGCTGGACGATATTATCGGCCGGCCGCTCAACTCGCATTACGGACTGGTGGCCGACGGTATTTTCAGGACGCAGGAGGAAGTGGACAATTCGCCCGAACAGCAAGGCAAGGGACTGGGGCGCATTCGCTACAAGGACCTGGACGGCGACGGACGGATTGACGAAACCTACGACCGTACGTGGATTGGCGTGCCGCATCCCGATTTTGAGGGGGGCTTCAACTTCGATGCACGCTATGGGGATTTTGACTGTACCCTCTATTTCCAGGGAGTTTTCGGCCCCCAGATATACAATTCGTGGAAAGAGTACAGTGACTTCTGGAACATCACCGTCCAGAACGATAAAAACCATCCCGTACGGATTATGGATGCCTGGTCGTTGACAAACACGGATTCCGATATCCCGGCGCTCTCGCGGCGAAACGAGAACCAGGAATTGAGGATGTCTTCATACTATATCGAAAACGGGTCGTATGTCAAACTCAGAACGGTCGAACTCGGCTATACGCTGCCCGGGGCGCTGGCGGAAAAACTCGCTATGCAGCGCTTCCGCCTCTTCGTTTCCGGTCACAATCTGCTTACGCTCAGGAAAACCTGGGGCGCAGACCGCTTCACCGGCCCCGACCCGGAAAACCCGGATTTTGCCTACCGGATGCCTCTTTCCGTGACGATAGGCTTTAACGTAACATTTTAAACAGATAGCTACAATGGAAAATAAATTAAAATACTTGGCAATCTGCGGAACGGCTGTCCTTGTGCTTTGGACGGCTTCCTGCAGCGACTTTCTGGACATCACGCCCAAGGCGGTACTGGCCGAAAATTTGATACAGGGGCCTGAGAACCTGGACGGCTATGTGACGGCGGCCTATTCCTTCATGCCTCAACAGGGGTTCGGCAATAGCCACAATCCCTGGATGCACGGCAGTATCCGTTCCGACGATGCTTACAAGGGCGGAGGCGGACTTTCCGACCAAATCCCCTGGCATGAAATGGAAATCTTTACGGCCGTGACCTCCAATGTGGGTAACAACGACGGCCCCTGGTATCTGGGATACTGCGGCATCTCGCGATGCAACACCGCCCTGCGACAGTTGAACGAAGCCGATCCGGCCGTCTATCCCAACAAGGAGGTTCGTATCGGGGAAATGAGATTTTTGAGAGGGTTCATTTACTTCAACATGAAACTCTTCTGGAAGTATGTCCCCTATATCGACGAATCGGTCGAAGTCAATGCCCGGATATACGAAGGCGTGTCGAACCGGCCGGAAGCAATGACGGACGATCTTCCTTTGTGGGAAAATATATTGAGCGACTTCACCGCCGCCGTCGAGAAATTGCCGGAAAGCCAGCCCGACCGGGGGCGGGTAAACCGGACTGCGGCCAAGGCCATGGCCGCCAAAACCCTTCTGTTCATGGCTTATGAACAGGATGATGCGCACCGGGTAGTCCGGATCAACCAGCAGCGCCTGCAGCAGGCATTGCAGTACCTGGACGAAATCACGGCAGCCGAAGGGGACGCTGTCGAACTGTGTGCGGATTTCGCCGAAAACTTTCTCCCGGAGTTTGACAACGCGACGAAAGAATCCATTTGGGAAACGCAGTATTCCATTAACGACGGATCGACGGACGGGAAGGTGAACTGGGGGGATGAACTCAATGCACCCTGGTGGCCGCCCTATTTCAATTGCTGTGATTTCCACAAGGTGAGCTGTAACCTGGCCAATGCCTTTAAGACGGATGCCGGCGGGTTGCCGCTCTTTGATACCTTCAATGAAGAGGAACTGTTCAACAACTACGACCTCTATTTTGGGAACAACACGTTTGATCCCCGTTTCAGTCACACCGTGGCCGTTCCGGGACATCCGTGGAAGTACAACACGACGCTCCTCTTCGACAGTACGGCTTCGCGGGCGCCTTTCCAGTACGGCTACCTGAATTCGATGAAGGAACAGGTTGATCCGGACTGTGACTGTGTGCGCAAGCCGTTCTACGTGCAAAACTCCATGAACAAACGGAACATCCGCTACGCCGAAGTACTGCTCTGGAAAGCGGAATGCCTGATCCAGTCCGGTCGCCATGCCGAAGCGTTGCCCCTCATCAACAAGCTGCGGCAACGGGCGGCAAACAGTACCGGGCGCCTGGTGTTTGCCGACGGAAAGCCATTGCTGAACTACAAGGTCGGGCTTTACGAAGACGGCGTGAACTGTACGTGGACGGAAGAGTTTGCCCGGAAAGCGCTCCAGTGGGAAAACCGGCTGGAAATGGCCTGTGAAGGACGCAGGTTTTTTGACCTGCAACGCTGGGGAATACTCGAATCCACGATGAACGCTTATTTTGCAAAGGAAATGAGACGTTTCAGTTGGATGGAAAATGCGCACTTCACGGCGGGAAGGGACGAATACAAACCGATTCCGCAAGCCCAGGTGAACTGGTCGCATGGAGGATATGTACAAAATCCGGGTTATTAACGCTTAACACATCATCATAATGAAAAAAAGAGTTTATATTTTCATGCTGCTAACGTGGGTGTGCCTGTGTATCCCCTCTTGTTACGACAGAAACATACTGGATTCCAAAGAAGGCGTTTCATTGCCTCCGGTGACGGGTTTGGAATATACCCGTTCCGGTGACCAGGTGACGCTGACCTGGGGAATACCTTCCGATATTCCGCCGGAAATCAGCCGTCCGCTGAGCGTGAACGTGCAGGTGCTTCGCTACAGGCCGGGCGTTTTGTCGATCACCCGCGTGGATACGCATACGCTGTCCGGCGAACCCCTGACGGCGAGCTTAACGGTACCCAACGAGGATAACGCCGGCTATGAATATCACATCGTCGTCAAACTCACGGGCCATCTCAAGGAAAGTGTCTATGGATACTCCAGCCAGATTTTCTCGCTGGGGCAAACGATTATTATTGAATAGGTAGAGAACGCAGGGCAGGGAAGCCGGATACTTCCCTGCCGGCATTCTTCAAGGCGGAAACCTTTGGCCGGCAAGCCGAAGATTCATTAGCGGCGCTACAGGAGGATCAGGTAAATGATTCCCGCTACCATACATGAAACTCCGCCCATACCGAATATCAGTCGGGCAAAGCCTCGCCCCAATACATTCGCCACACCCTCTATCTTTTGCATATTGTAACTGCGTCCACTGAAAATCCAGTCCCAGTTCCAGATGGAGGCGGCAAGCATAAACACCCCCAACAGAATCACAAATACGGCAAAATGTTCGGGCTTTTCCAGCAGTTTTCCAATGCGTTCATAAATGTCCGGTTCCCTGTTCACCATTTCTCTCATCTTATTTCTATTTTATTCCGTTTACACGCAAAGGTATCTCATTCCGGCGACAGTTTGAGACGGAAACCGTCGCCCTCCCGGGCAAACCTAATGCACCCTCGTCGGCGAGGCTAATGCATAGTCGTCAACGATTGTATTTTGATACCTTTCAGGGACCCTCTCAACCCCCCCAACGCTACGCTACGCTCCGCAGAAAAAAAAGAACTGGTCCGCGAATTAACGCGAATATACGCGAATAAAA
>JAISOP010000245.1 GCA_031275525.1 Tannerella sp. | reverse complement strand
CAGAGGACGTCGTTCCGGAGGAAGATAATGCACTTCAGGAGACAGCAGAGGCGTCTCCGGAGGTAGCAGACGTCGTTCCGGAAAAAGAAGACGCTCCCCCGGAAGAGGAGAATAGTTTGCCGGAAACACCGGAAGTACCGGCCTGCGACAACGAAGCGGAAACAACGGATCAGCCTGAACCGGAAGAGCCTGACAACGAAGAAGAGACGACCGATGAACCCGAACTGAAAGAACTCCCGACAACGCCCGATAATTTCTGTGGCGAATTGCAGGAAGCCATTGAGGTGGGAGCTATCGGGATGCTCAACAAGCAGGAAATCCTGAACGAGTTGAAAGTAGTGGTCGCCCACGCAGAAACCTCCTCCCGCGAACAGGTGGACGAACTGAAGCAGGCTTATTACCGGATTGACAAAGCGGAAACGGACGAACTAAGGCGGGTTTTTGTTGAAAACGGCGGCGACGAAGTTGATTTCAGGGCGCCGGAAGACGAAACGGCGCCGCTGTTGAAAGAATTGCTGTCCGAATACAAACAGAAAAGGGCATTGCTTCACGAGCAGGAAGAACATCTCAAGGAAGATAATTACATAAAAAAACTCCAACTGATCGACCGTTTACAGGTGTTAGTCGAAAGCCAGGACGATTTCCACAAGCGATACAACGAGTTTAAGGAAATCCAGCAAAAATGGAAAAAACTCGACCCTGTTCCCCAGAAACAGGCATGGGAATTATGGCGAAACTATCAAGCCCAGAGTGAACGATTTTACAGCCTGATCAAGATCAACAATCAATTCCGCGACTATGACTTCAAGAAAAACCTGGCGTTGAAGACTACGCTTTGCGAAGCTGTCGAAAAACTGGCGGACGAACCGGATGCCATTTCCGCCTACCACCAATTGCAGAAGTTGTTCCAGCAGTGGCGTGAGATCGGGCCGGTGGCACGGAACGTTCGCGAATCCCTGTGGACGCGTTTCAAAGAAGCCTCCGCCGTGGTCAAGAAGAATCATCATGCGTATTTTGACACCTTGAAGGCGCAAGAAGAAAAAAACCTGGCCGAGAAAACGGCCTTTTGCGAAATCGTTGAGCATATCGACTATGAATCGCTGAAGACCTTTAGGGACTGGGAAAAGAAAACCCAGGAAGTCATCGAATTGCAGAAAAAATGGCATACCATCGGCTTCGTTACGAAAAAGCAGAGCAGCAAAATACCCGAACGATTCCGGAAAGCGTGCGACCGTTACTTCGACAGGAAGAGCGAATTCTACAAATCCATCAAGAAGGATTTAGAGAAAAACTACCAATTGAGACGGGAACTGGTTGCCAAGGCGGAAGAAATGAAATACCGTACGGACTGGAAAGAAGCGACCAAAGCCATTATCGACCTCCAGAACGAATGGAAAAAGATCGGCCCCGTTGTACATAAACATTCCGGCCGCTTCTGGAAACAATTCAGTAAGGCATGTGATTACTTTTTTGAGCAGAAGAACAAACTGTTCTACTCGCAAAAGACGGAGGAATCGACCAATCTTGCCACCAAACAACTGTTGATAAAAAAGGTCAGCGAAATTAACCGGGAATTGCCGGTAGAAGCAGCGTTAAGCGAGTTGAAACTGTTGATCGCCGAATGGAACACGGTCGGACACGTGCCGTTCAAGGAAAAAGACAACCTCAACAAAGCATTCCGGGCAGAGGTGGACAAGCAGTACGGACGGTTGAACATCGCTCAGTCCGACCGTCGGTCGCAGCAGTACCGTACGGCTTTTGTCGAAGGCGGACGCGACACGGGAAAACTGCACAACGAACGCGACAAACTGATGCGAACCTACGAACGCATGAAAAGCGAGTTACAGACGTATGAAAACAATGTCGGGTTCTTCAGTCTCTCTTCCAAGGGAGGCAATACCCTGCGGAAAGAGATGGAGCACAAGATCGAACGGTTGAGAGATGAAATAGCGCTGATCGTGAAGAAGATTAGTGCAATTGATGAAAATCTCGAATAGCAAACTACATTATTTCAATCCGGGACACGAGCACTCCGTTTGCCCGGGAAAGGCTCATGACACCCCTTCGGCGCCGGTGCGCAAGATGAGGGAAGACTTGAGCCTCCTGCCGCTCTGGTATGGTGCGGCGGGCGATTACGTCTGGGTGGACAACGCGGTGGGCGTGTCACGTTTCCTGACTTCCATACCGCCGGCGCTGCGCCCCCCCGTCCTTCCGCTCTCGCAGGCAGCGTCCGGCCGTTGCACGACGGAAACCAAACCACTCGAAGCAGCGCCGTGGGGACTCTCGCCGCAAAGCATCCGTTTCTTTGAATCGCTTCGCAAGCGGGGCGTAACGCTGATTGTTCCTCCGTGGAAGGAAGCATATACCCGTCTGACGGGCCGGCAAACAGCCGCCGAATGTTTGCGGAAGGTACAGGCACGATTGCCGGAAACGTCGTCCCTCGCCGCACCCCTTTTTTGTACAACGCCGGAAGAAGTCCGGCAGTTCATGTCCGTTTACCCGCCCCCCTGTCTCCTGAAAATGCCCTATTCCTGTTCCGGACGGGGATTGCTCCGGATTCCTGCCGGCCGCTTGGAAACGCCGGCGCTCCACTGGATAACCGGCGCCTTAAAAAAACAGGGGCAGGTCAGCATCGAACCGCTACTGGATAAAGCCTGTGATTTTGCTATGGAATTTGAATCCGATGGAAACGGACAGGTCGCATACAGGGGATTGTCGGTCTTCGAGACGTCGCCGAAAGGCTCTTTCAGCGCTTGTTTGCTGGGCAGCGAAGAAACGTTGCGGAACAGGTTACGGGCCTGTGTTCCGGAACAATCGCTGCAAGACGTGCGCGACGCCGTTACCGCGGTCCTGACGGAGACGCTGGGTACTGTCTATCGGGGTTATCTGGGTGTCGATATGCTGATTTACCGCCGGAACGACGTGTTCGCGATTCATCCGTTGATTGAATTGAATCTGCGCTATACGATGGGAGTGGTAGCCTTGCAACTGAGTCGCCGGTGGATGCACCCCTCGATAGAGGGACGGCTGACCATTACCTGCGAATCCTCTCCGGGAGCGGCCTACGCTTCGCATCTCCGGATGGAAAAAACATATCCTTTGCAATTGAAAGACGGGAAAATCAAGTCCGGATATTTTTCGCTTTGTCCGGTCACGCCCGAAACACACTACAGAGCCTGTATTTTGGCGTGATGTTTAAGCCGGATTGCAGCCTGGGAGGAGTTCATCCCGGTTCATTCTTTTATTGGACGCAACGCTGCGTCTCAAAGTCCCCCGAAACGCATTGGCGGCTATTCCGCACACGGTATCGTCACCTTTTCCTCAACACCGCGTATCCTGCGATTCCGCCAATGATGGACGCCATAAAAATGCCGATTTTGGCCTGGACGATATGCTCCGGATTGGAGAAGGCCAGCGAGGTGATGAACAACGACATGGTAAAGCCGATAGAGGTGAGGAAGCCGAGTCCGCAAAGGTTTTTCACCGTCATGCCGGCAGGGAAGCCGGCGATTTTCAATTTCACCATGAGTAGCGTGAAGCCGACTACGCCGATGAATTTCCCGAACAGCAGTCCCATTCCCGTACCGACAGCGATATGCGTATTGAACAGGCTGTCCGCATCCACCTGCAACGATACGCCGGCATTCGCCAGGGCAAAAATCGGAACGATGACAAAGACGACGAAAGGATGCATGGCCTGTTCCAGTCGCTGTAGCGGCGGCATGGCCGCATTCGTGCTCCGTCGCACCTTGCCGAGGAGATGCACCTGGTCTTCCGATAAGGTCGGTTTGTCGTTGGAATCAATGGCCTTGAAGCGGCTTAAATAGTTTTGTATTTTTGTGATAAAGGTATTCTCGTCTATTTGCACATCCGTCGGGATCGTAAAAGCGGCTGCAACGGAGGCGATCGTCGCATGAACGCCCGACAGCAAGAACGCCGTCCAAACGCCTCCGATCCCCAAGATGGCATAAAAAAGAATATTCCTAATGCCCAGCCTGTTCCCGATATACATGGTCGTGATGAAGACCACCCCGATCAGCAGGTTGACGATGTAGATATCTGAGGTATAAAAAAAGGCAATCACCAGCACCGCCCCCAAATCGTCCACAATGGCCAAGGCGGTGAGGAAAACTTTGAGCGAAAGCGGCACCCGGTCGCCCAAGAGGTAGAGTACGCTCAGGGAGAAAGCGATGTCGGTCGCCATCGGAATCCCCCAACCCCGGCTGGCCTCGCTGGAAGCGTTCAGGACAAAAAACAGAACAGCCGGGACAATCATGCCTCCTGTAGCCGCTCCGATCGGTAGCAGCGCTTGCCGCAGATTCGACAACTCTCCTCCCACAACTTCCCGCTTGAGTTCGAGACCCACGACAAAAAAGAAAATCGCCATCAGGCCATCGTTGATCCAGTGCAGCAGATCATATTCGAGGTATGTTTTTCCGTCAAAACAGAAACCTAACTTATGTTCAAAGAGGTGAAAGTAGGACTCCGACCAGGCGGAATTAGCCAGGATGAGCGCGATAATCACGCTGATTCCAAGTACGATCCCTCCGGATTTCTCCTGTCGCATGAACACTTGGATGGGATATACGATTTTATCAATGGGAGATATTTTCTGGTGATTCATATTTCCGGTTTTTATTCTTTTTCGACGCAATCAAAGTTTCGCAAGCACGAATCCGAGCCAGACTGCCACCATGCCCAGGAATACGCTTGCCGCAATGTACAAAACAGCAGTCAGGTAATGTCCGGATTGAATCAAGCTGAGGTTTTCGTAAGAGAAAGTGGAAAAGGTCGTGTAACCTCCGCAAAAGCCCGTTACAAACAGCAGTTTCATGTCCGGATGGGTGAACAACGGACGTTCCAAGAGTCCCAGCAGCAGACCAATCATAAGACAGCCCAATACATTAACGATAAAAATGGCCAAAGGAAAAACGCCCTGGAAATATCGTGTAACAACCACAGACGTCAGGTAACGGAGGATACTTCCGGCGCCTCCTCCCAATCCGACCAACAGTAAGGCACGCATCATTTTTTTACCGCAAAATTTCTCTTCACCTGAACATTGGATTTACTAACGCTTAATCAATTTGGCCGTCCGGAGGGTTCCGTCCGACCGGATGGAAAGAATGTACATCCCCGGTTTCAGGAACGAGACCTCCAGTTGCCCGGCGCTGAACGGGGCAGAGAGTATTTCCCTTCCCGTGAAGTCGCAGATCGAAACATTCCCGTTCATCACCCCGAAATAGATTACCTCGTAAGCCGGATTCGGATATACAGCCGGTTGCTGCTGTTCCGGGACGAACCCGATTCCGTCCGGGCGCGGCGCAGCATGTGCGGCGATGAATTTGGTGATTTCCTCCACATAGTCCATGCAGTCGCCCGCTTCTTTCCGGAAGAAATAGCTGTGATTGGAGCCGTTCATTTTGTAATGCACGACTTCATATTCCGGATGCGGCCAGGTAATTTTTTCGACCGTGATGCCGTTGGTTGAAGGATAATAGCTGACGTTTTCCCTCACCGGCGTACCCGCGCCGTTGGTTTGCACCCAATAGTCGAGCACCTCCTGTTTGGGGTAGGCCAGGGAAACCTTCACCCCGAAGCTTTCCATCGAACCGGTATAGGGAACGACTTCATCCGTCACGCTGTGAAAATCGCAGACCGGCACCTTCATTCCCTCTCCCATTCCCCGGATGTTCAACCCCATTGACCCGACAATGGAGACGATTCCCGACAGTTTAACCGGTTGTTTGAGCGCAAACTGGTAGGCCATGTAACCACCCATGGAGGTGCCGGTCAGGAAGATGTTTTCGGCTTTCAGGGCAAAGTCTTCCAGCGTCCGCAGGATCATCAGACGGATAAATTCCACATCATCCACCGAACGGTTTAATTCTTCATCCAGCAGAAGCGCTTTGACTTTCAATCCGCAACCCCAGACCGCATTCAGGGACAGTTTGTTTCCGGTGACGAGGCTAATCGTCGCCGCCTCGTCAATCAGGCTCTGACTTTGTTCGGGCAGAGCCTGCGGCGCAACGATCAGGTAATTGAGCGAATCCGCTATTTTGTATATGGGATAATCGCTGAAAAAATTTCCCATCGAACCGTTGAATCCGTGCAGGCAAACCATCAGTCCCTCCGGCAGGGAATGGTTATTTTCAGGGGTATAAACCAAATATTCCCGTTCAAGGCCTCCAGCCTGGATCGTTTTCCTTACGGGATTGGCAGCCGTCAAGCCGGCAACGGCCAGGCAGAACGCTATTATTAGTGAGTACTTTTTCATTATTGTATTCATTTTATTATTTCGTGCGTACCGAAACGCTTGACAAATGTAGATGAAAATCCTGGGTATTCCATGCGCATGAGATAAAAATCAAGGCCACCCTTGTTGTGCTTGCTGCCATACTCTCAGGTACAATAGCCATCTTTGTAGCATTCAATCGGTTTGATGGCTACTTCCATTTCCACGAAGTGGGGAAGTCTGCCGCAATGGAGATTTCAATTTCCGGGAACCGGGGAGGCTTGCCGCAAAGGAGATTTTCATTTCCGGCTTCCGGAAATTCCTATCCCGTGCGTTTTTTTCATTTCCGGCTTCCGGAAATTCCTATCCCGAACGTTTTTTTCATTTCCGGCTTCCGGAAATTCCTATCCCGAACGTTTTTTTCTTTTCCGGCTTCCGGAAATTCCTATCCCGAACGTTTTTTTCTTTTCCGGCTTCCGGAAATTCCTATCCCGTGCGTTTTTTTCATTTCCGGCTTCCGGAAATTCCTATCCCGCGCGTTTTTTTCTTTTCCACTTCGTGGAAAATCCTATTCCGTACGTTTTTTTCTTTTCCACTTCGTGGAAAATTCTATCCCGTACGTTTTTTTCATTTCCACTTCGTGGAAATTCCTATCCCGTACGTTTTTTTTATTTCCACTTCGTGGAAATTCCTATCCCGTACGTTTTTTTTATTTCCACTTCGTGGAAATTCCTATCCCGCGCGTTTTTTTCATTTCCACGAAGTGGAGAGTTCTATCCCGTACGCTTTTTTCATTTTCCCGTCGGGGAAACCGTCATACCGCACGTTTTTTTCTATTTCAGGATTCCGGAAACTCCTGCTTCGCGTGGTTTTTCCATTTCCACGACGTGAAACCCCCAACGCTCCGCAGAAAAAAAGAAAAGGTCCGCGAATGTACGCGAATGAACGCGAATAAATGATTCGCGGATATCCGCGTGCATTCGCGGACAACGTTTTCTTTCTCCGCGGAGCGGAGCGTAGGGCGTTTTAGAGGTTCCCAAGAGTATTTCCGGACAGCGCCTTAGAATAGACACTTTGGGATTATGTCTTGTTTTATCTACTATTTTATCCCCAAAAGCCCGTTTGCAACGCCGGCTGTCTTTTTAAATATGCCCGGCGAACGTTTCCGAGAAGCCCGCCGCCTTTTTTGAAATTAATTTGTACTTTTGTACCGCGAGATAATAAAAAAAATTCAATAACTTGACAACTGTATAGCTTATGTCCGCAAAATTCAACAAACTGACATCTACCGTCGTGCCGCTTCCGCTGGAAAACGTGGATACGGATCAGATTATCCCGGCACGCTTCCTGAAGGCCACCACGCGCGAGGGCTTCGGCGACCACCTGTTTTGCGACTGGCGATACGGCCGGGACGGCAAGCCGAACCCGGACTTCGTCCTGAACGGCGGCGTATACCGGGGCGAAATACTGGTGGCCGGGAAAAACTTCGGCTGCGGATCGAGCCGCGAACATGCCGCCTGGGCTATCGCCGGATACGGCTTCCGGGCGGTCGTCTCCAGTTTTTTTGCCGACATCTTCAAGGGCAATGCGCTCAACAACGGCCTGCTGCCGGTCGTGGTCACGCCCGCATTCCTGGCCGGCATCTTTGACGCCGCCGATGCCGACCCGCACATGACGCTCACCGTTGACCTCGAACGCTGCCGGATAACCAACAACGCTACCGGCCTCGCCGAATCCTTCGAAATCAACGCCTTCAAACGCGACTGCCTCCTGCAGGGGCTGGACGACATCGACTGGCTGCTCAGCCGCAAAGACCGGATCGAAGCCTATGAAGCGCAACGCTCCGGCCTGTAAAAACTTCCGGCTATGATCGAAATCATGGATACTACGCTGCGCGACGGCGAGCAGACCAACGGCGTTTCCTTCTCCGTTCACGAAAAAAAGGCCATCGCACGGCTGCTGATCAGCGACCTGGGGGTAGACCGGATCGAGGTGGCCTCGGCACGTGTCTCCGACGGCGAGTTCAAGGCCGTCCGCCAGCTGGCCGGGTGGGCCGAGCGGGCGGGATGCCTGCCGCGCCTGGAGGTGCTGGGATTCGTCGACGGAGGCGAGTCGGTCGAGTGGATACGGTCAGCCGGATGCCGCGTGATGAACCTGCTCTGCAAGGGTTCGCTGAAGCACCTGACCGGACAGCTCCGCAAAACGCCGGAACAGCACCTGGCCGACATCGCGGCGCAGGTGCAGCGGGCCGCGCAGGCCGGCATGACCGTCAACGTCTACCTGGAAGACTGGTCCAACGGGATGCGCCATTCGCCCGACTACGTCTTTCAGCTGACCGACGCCCTGCTGCAGCTGCCCGTCCGGCGCATCATGCTGCCCGACACGCTCGGCATCCTGGAGCCGGAAAGCGTCCGCGCCGGCTGCGAAGCGATGCGGACACGCTATCCCGGCGTGCACTTCGATTTTCATGCCCACAACGACTACGACCTGGCGGTGGCCAACGTCTGCGCCGCCGTGCGGGCGGGCGTCAGCGGAGTACACGCCACCGTCAACGGCCTGGGCGAACGCGCCGGCAATGCCTCGCTGAGCAGCGTCGTCGCCGTGCTGCACGACCATCTGGGGCAGCCGACCGCCATCCGCGAGGAACGCATCAACCACGTCAGCCGGATGGTGGAAATGTATTCCGGCATCCACGTGGCCCCGAACAGCCCCGTGGTCGGCGAACACGTCTTCACCCAGTGTGCCGGCGTACACGCCGACGGCGACAGCAAAAACAACCTCTACTGCAACGACCTCCTGCCCGAACGCTTCGGCCGGATGCGGGAATACGCCCTGGGCAAAATGTCGGGCAGGGCCAACATCCGCCGCAACCTCGAGGCGCTGGGCATCGAGGAACTGGACGAGGAGTCGATGCGCAAGGTCACCGAGCGCATCATCGAACTGGGCGACAAGAAGGAAATCGTCACCCGCGAAGACCTGCCCTACATCATTTCCGACGTCCTGCACCACGACACGCAGGAAAACAAAATCCGCATCCTGAACTACTCCCTCTCCCTGGCACAGGGACTCAAACCGGTGGCCACGCTGAAAATCGAAATCCGGGGAAAAACCTACCAGGAAACCGCCACGGGCGACGGACAGTACGACGCCTTCGTCCGCGCCCTGCGCAAAATCTACAAGTCGCTCGACCGTCCCTTCCCGATGCTCACAAACTATGCCGTCTCCATCCCGCCCGGCGGACGCACGGACGCCTTCGTGCAGACGATCATCAGCTGGCATCACGAAGGCGCGGAGTTCAAAACCGGCGGCCTCGACGCCGACCAGACGGAAGCCGCCATCAAGGCGACCGTCAAAATGCTGAACAAAATCGAACAGTAAGGAAACGGAGGGACATGGCAACACTGAAAGTCTCAAACTTCGGGCCGCTCCGCGAGTTGGAATGGGAAATAAAGGATTACAACATTTTTATCGGGCCGCAGGCGGCGGGTAAAAGCACGGTCGCCAAGCTGGCCTACTACTTCCTGTCGGTAAAGGAACGCATGATCGGTCACCTGGTCGGGATTACGGCTTACCCCCTTGATGTTGAAGAAAAAATGCAGTCCGTGACAAAAGAACTCAAACGGATGTTCGTCGAACTGTTCGGCCCGACGAAACGCATGAGCACATTCCGGATTTCATACTCCTACGGCGAGAAAATCAGTATAGACATTACGCTGGCCGAAGGATACCCGGAGGTGCATTTTTCGGACGAGTTGTCGCGTGCATTCAGGAATATACTCCGGAAGCAATCGGACGGTCGGGACGAGCGGCCGAAAATGAGGGGAAGGGTATATTCCGAGCTGTTTTCTTCCCTGGAAAAGGAATTGAATGCAGTCTTCCGCGAAGAAAACAGGACTGCGATTTATGTCCCGGCCGGAAGGGGCTTCCTGACGTGCTTCGTGCCCAACCTTGTGTCCAAACTGCCGGAATCGACCCTGACCCTGTTCACAAACAGGATGGCGCTCACGCAACCGCTCTTTAATCAAAGTTTCGAGGAAATCATCCGGGACCGAAAGAATCTTTCTTCCTCGAAGATCGACGAGGAAAGCCTTGCCCACGTCACGGCGCTTGCCCGGAAAATACTCAAAGGCGAGTACCGGTACGGTCCGGAAGAAAGCCGGCTGTATTATAAAGAAACGGAATACGTGACGCTTCCCTATGCCTCGTCCGGCCAGCAGGAAGCGCTTTGGATCGTACAGCTGATCTTCTCCCTGATACTGGACAATACCCAAACAACGCTTTTAATCGAAGAGCCGGAAGCGCATCTGTTCCCCGAAACGCAGGCAGACATGGTACGGCTTATCTCGCTCTTCGCCGGGCTTAACGGCAATCGTGTGATCCTTACCACGCACAGCCCGTACATCCTCTCGACGGCCAACTATTTGCTCTATGCCGCCAAAACAGGGGCTAAGTATCCGGAGAAGGTGAACGAAACCGTGCCTTCCTGTTACTGGATTGATTACGACCGGATGGGTGTCTGGTATGTGGATAAGGGCGGGATAGAATCGTTGATGGAAGACGACATCCGGCAAATTCATGTGGAACGCATAGATGAAATATCCGAAAAACTGAATAAGGCGTTTGATGACCTGTTACGGATGGACGATGATGAAATTTGATGAATATTACCTGACCGGTATCAGGTCGAATGACAGCAGGAACGAAATTGTTTTGCGGGAAAAGGGGAAAACCTACAGGGGGCGTAATCCGGCACGTCGGCAGATAGTCGTTTACCGGGTAGATGAAGGGCTTATCCGGGGAAATACCTTCGCCAAATGCGATTATGCCGTCTATACGAAGCAGACGGATCACGTCTATCTGATAGAATTGAAGGGTTCGGATTATGGACATGCGCTGGAACAGGTGAATTCTACTGTCGGCATTTTGCTTACCCGGCCGGAACTGGCGCCAAAGGAAGTCAACGTGCGCATCGTGCTTTCCAGATACAATACGAGGGCTCCGGGCTACCGGTTCCCTTCCGAAATAAAACTGATAAACAAATTGAAGCAGATAAACGGTTCGTTTAAACCGCATCACTTGAAAAAAGAGAGTCACACACTTACAGAAGACATTATATGATATGATTATGAACAAAAAACTAAACATCGCCCTTGTGGCACACGACCGGCGGAAGGCCGACATGGTAGAATGGTCGCTCCATAACGCAGGGTTCCTTTCGCATCACCGGTTGATATGTACCGGTACCACCGGCGGACTGATTGCCGAAGCCTTCCGCGAAAGAGGCGTCGAAGCCGAGATCACCTGCATGCACTCCGGCCCCCTGGGTGGAGACGCGGAGATTGCCGCCATGGTGGTGCGCAAGGAAATCAACCTGGCTATCTTCCTGATCGACGACCTGAACCCGCAGCCCCACGAGGCCGACATCCAGATGCTGCTCCGCCAGTGCCGCGTACACAACGTCCCCATCGCCTGCAACCGCTACAGTGCAGACCTGATGCTCACCAGTTCCCTGTGGGACGACGACAGCTATGTCCCCATGGAACCGAAATACGTTTACTTCAAAAGAGACCAACCGCAATGAAACTGAACATCGCCGTATTACCGGGCGACGGCATCGGCCCGGAAGTCACCGCACAAGCCCTGAAAGCCGTGGAAGCCGTCTGCGCACGCTTCGGCCACAGCCTCTCCGCCCGCGAAGCCCTCGTCGGCGCCTGCGCAATAGACGCCACGGGCAACCCCTACCCCGACGAAACACATGCGCTCTGCATGGCGAGCGACGCCGTCCTGTTCGGCGCCATCGGTTCGCCCGAATACGACAACAACCCCTCGGCCGGCGTCCGTCCGGAACAGGGACTCCTGGCCATGCGTAAGCGGCTGGAACTATATGCCAACATCCGTCCGGTGACCACCTTCGCCCCCCTGCTCCGCCAATCCCCCCTGCGTCCCGAACTGGTCGAAGGCGTCGATCTCCTCTGCATCCGCGAACTGACGGGCGGCCTG
>JAISOP010000156.1 GCA_031275525.1 Tannerella sp. | reverse complement strand
TGCTCTTCCGATCTCACCTCTCGTCCGCCCTGGCACACCTGGGCAATATCTCCTACCGGCTCGGCCGCCAGCTTACGTTTGACCCCGTGGCCGAACGCTTTGTCGGCGACGAGGACGCCAACCGGATGCTCACGCGCGAATACCGTGCACCCTATCTCTTACCCGAAAAAATTTGACAGATGAAAACTTATACATTATTCTTATACATCGCGGCGCTCAGCGCCCTGCCGGGACTGCTGGCCTGCAAACAACCCCCCCGGGAAGCCTCCCGGGAAACCCCTCGGGGCATCGAAATCATCGCCGACGAAGCGCAGAAAAAGGTGGACATCCTCTACGACGGACAGCTTTTCACCTCCTACCTCTATCCCGACGACCTGGAGAAACCCGTCCTCTATCCCCTCTACACCTCCCGCGGGACGGTCGTCACACGGGGTTTCCCGCGCGACCCGCGCCCGAACGAACGGGTGGACCATCCGCACCACGTCGGCCTGTGGTTTAACTTCGGCGACGTCAACGGGCTGGACTTCTGGAACAACTCCTACGCCGTGCCCCAGGACCAGAAAGCCGCCTACGGATCCATCCGCCACCAAAACATCTACCACATGCATGGCGGCGAGAGCGAGGGACACCTCTACGCGTCAGCCCACTGGACAGACCACCGCGGCACGACGCTCCTGCTCGACGAGACGCAATACACCTTCAGCGGCGAGGGCGACCGGCGCATCATCGATCGCATCACGACGTTGACAGCGCAGCAGGACACAGTCGTTTTCACCGACAACAAGGAAGGGTTGATCGCCATCCGCGTAGATCGGGCCTTTGAGGAGCCGTCGCAGCAACCGGAACTCTTCCTCGACGCCAACGGCAACGAGACCACTGTGCCGGTGATGAACAACGAGGGCGTCAACGGCGTGTACCGTAACAGCGAAGGGCTGGAGAAGGGCGAGGTATGGGGCAAACCGGCACGCTGGGTCAGCCTGTCGGCCCAAAAGAACGGCGAAGACATCTCCATCGCCATCCTCGACCATCCGGGCAACCCCGGCTATCCGGCACACTCCCACGCCCGCGGCTACGGCCTGTTCTCGACCAACAACCTGGGAAGCCGGGTGTTCAACCCCGACGCGCCCAAGCTGGTCCTCACGCTGCTGCCCGGGGAGAGCGTCACGTTCAAACACCGGATCGTGGTCCAAACGAACGGCTTCCTGACGGATGCGGACTTGAACAGCCTCGCGGAAATTTTTTACAGCCGATGAATGGGGGAGAAATAAATGGACGTATAACGAACCGGGAAAGCGACAGGTATCCTGTTTCCAATGACCGCTCTCAAATACAACTTGCCGGGACCCGGCAGGTCATTCCTGCTTGCCGGGTTCCGGCAAGTCGCAATGCTGAGAGGATTCCTGCTTGCCGGGTTCCGGCAAGTCGCAATGCTGAGAGATTTCCTGCTTGCCGGAACCCGGCAAGTCACAATGCAGAGAGATTTCCTGCTTGCCGGGTTCCGGCAAGTCACAATGCAGAGAGATTTCCTATTTGCCGGGTTCCGGCAAGTCACAATGCTGAGAGGATTGCTACTTGCCGGGTTCCGGCAAGTCACCTCTGCTTGCCGGAACCCGGCAGGACACAATTTCACCGATCGAATTATAAAATGATATTATATAAATAAGAAAAGAACAGAATGTATAACTCAAAACTAAACAGAAATGGAAGAAGTCAAATTAAACAAGCCTGATCTGCATAGCTACAGCAATGGAGATCACATCGGATTTCACAAATTGTCGGATGGAACATGCGTCAAGTTCTCAACCGTGATAGATGCTCCCGACCTGCTCTGCGACTACGGATGCAAGGTGGCACAGGAAGACGGTATCTATAAATGGATGCGCCGCAGTGAATTCACGGCCAAAAAAGCCGAAACCGATCACAACCGCGACCGGGTTTATACGGGCATACTGGAGATCGTCCGCGCCAATATGAAGCATTTTGATGCTTCGATTCGCGACAATGCAAGCCACGTATATAACCTGCTCGAAAACTACGGCGACCTGACGCGCGCCGGTTATGACGTTGAAACGAACGGCATCGACAGTATCGTGACCCGGCTGAACAGCGAAGCCTACATCCTTGCCGTACAGAACCTGGGATTGACGCCCTGGATCAACGAACTGGCGAGCCTGAACGCACTGTTCAAAAGCTATGTCAACGACACTACGCAGGAACAGGTGGACCAGCCGGACATCAGTACCCGGACGGCCCGCCTCCAAACGGACGAAGCGCTCCGGAAAATCACCCGGCGCGTATCGGCACTGATCGACCTGAACGGCGGAGAGGATTATGCCGATTTTGCCAAAGAGTTCAACGTGCTGGTGAACCACTACAACACGCTGGTACACGAACATTACGGACGCCTGCACGCCAAAACCGACCTCTCGCCGGCCAACATCGCACCCATCGCGGTGCAGCCCTATACCGGGAAACCGATATATGTGATTCCGGAGGTCTTCCTCACCAAGACCGGCAAAGACGGCAGCGAGGAAACCATCGAACTCGTGTTCAGCAAAGATTATTCGGTCGCCTACAAGGAAAATGTGGAACCGGGTACCGCTAAACTGATTATTAAAGGGATCGGCCAATATACCGGTGAACTTATAACCACCTTCAACATTGAAAGGAATGTATAAGTATCCGTTCATAATGGGAATTCTCCTTTGGGGCGCCTCGTGCGCCCCAAAGGCGTCTTCGGACGCCTCCGCGGGCGGGGAAGTGCGCCTGGTCACGCTCGACCCGGGACATTTCCATGCCGCACTGGTACAGAAAACCTCCTATCCGCAGGTCAACAACGAAGTGTACGTCTATGCCCCGGAAGGCGAAGACGTGGCGGAATACCTGAAAAAGATTGAGGCCTATAACACGCGCGCCGAATCGCCCACGCAGTGGGACGAAAAGGTTTATACCGGAACGGATTATGAGGAAAAAATGCTGCGGGAGAAAAAGGGAAACGTCGTGGTACTGGCCGGCAACAACGGCAAGAAAACGGATTACATCCACCATGCCGTGTCCGCCGGCTTGCATGTGCTGGCCGACAAACCGATGGCCATCCACACCGCCGGTTTCGAGCAACTGAAGAAATGTTTTGAAATCGCCGCCGGGAACAACGTGCTGCTCTACGACATCATGACCGAGCGTTTTGAAATCACAACCCTGCTGCAACGCGCCTTTTCGCAACTGCCGGCCGTTTACGGGGAACAGTTGCCGGGCACGCCCGACGACCCGGCCGTCACCAAGGAAAGCGTGCACCACTTCTTCAAAACCGTCTCGGGCGCTCCGCTGATACGTCCCGCCTGGTTTTTCGACACCGAGCAGCAGGGCGAAGGCATCGTAGATGTGACCACGCACCTGGTTGACCTCGTACAGTGGGCCTGTTTTCCGGAGCAGGTCCTGCGCTACGAAACGGACATCGAACTGCTCGACGCCAACCGCTGGACCACCGCCCTCTCGCCCGCGCAGTTCAGGGAAGTGACCGGCCTGGACAGTTATCCCAACTACCTGCGAAAGGACGTCCGCAACGACACGCTCCACGTGTATGCCAACGGCGACATCACCTACACGGTGAAGGGTATCCATGCCAAAGTGTCGGTTATATGGAATTACACCTACCCCCAGGGCGGCGGCGATACGCATTATTCCGTCATGAAGGGCAGCAAGGCACACCTGATCATCGAACAGGGCAGGGAACAGAACTACCGTCCGACGCTCTCGATCCGGATGCTGCCGGGGCCGGATGCGGAAGCGTATGAAAAAGACCTGGCGACGGCGCTGGCCGACGTCGGGAAACAGTATCCGGGCATCGGCCTGCGTCGCCTGGAGGACAACCTCTGGCAGGTCGTCGTGCCGGAGCATTATCACAACGGTCATGAAGCGCATTTCGGTCAGGTGACGGAAAACTTCCTCTCCTTCCTGAAGGACGGCGCCCTGCCGGCGTGGGAAGCGCCCAACATGCTGGCCAAATACTACGTGACCACACACGCCCTGGAACTGGCGAAAAAGAAGGTTCCGTAGGACCGTGGAATGAAAAAAAATATTTATTTTTGTTTCTCGAAAGTAGGAACCAAATGAACGACAGGGAAGAAATACAACCGAAAGACCCCGTGTTCCTGAATCCGCTGACCGATTTCGGTTTCAAGCGGATTTTCGGTGACCGGGAACTGATGATCGACTTCCTGAACGAGGTCATTCAGGACGTATACATCCAAAACGTGAAATACAAACCCACCGAACAACTGGGCGACTGGGACAAGGAACGCAAAGCGGTCTTCGATTTGTTGTGTACCAACGAAAAGGGCGAGTATTTTCTCGTGGAGATGCAACATGCACGGCAACGGTACTTTGCCGACCGGATGCTGTTTTATTCCTCCTACCTGATACGCAACCAGGCGCCCCGGAAGAAGGACTGGAACTTTGAACTGAAGGCGGTGTACGTGGTTTCCGTACTGGACTTCGTGCTTGCGGAGGAGAAG
>JAISOP010000046.1 GCA_031275525.1 Tannerella sp. | reverse complement strand
GACAGGGATTCATGGAAGCCACCAGCATGAAACTCGCCGGGTAGTCCACCGCAAAACGGGCACGCGAAATACCAATGCACCTGTCTTCGAGCGGCTGGCGCAGGACTTCAAGTACGCTCCGGTTAAATTCAGGCAACTCGTCCAGGAAAAGAACGCCGTTATGCGCCAGGCTGATTTCACCCGGCTGGGGAAACGTGCCGCCGCCCACCATGGCGACGTCCGAAATGGTGTGATGTGGCGAACGGAACGGGCGCTGTGCCAGCAACGATGTGTTTTTCTCCACCTTTCCGGCTACGGAATGGATTTTGGTCGTTTCGAGCGCTTCCTGCAACGTGAAGGGCGGCAGGATCGAGGGTAGCCGTTTGGCCAGCATGGATTTCCCGCTGCCCGGCGGACCGATCATGACGATGTTGTGTCCGCCGGCGGCAGCCACTTCCAGCGCACGCTTGACACTCTCCTGTCCGCGCACTTCGGAAAAATCGCAGTCAAACTGTTGCTGGCGTGCGTAGAACTCTTCCCGCGTGTTGACCACCGTAGGGGTCATGGATTCTTTCCCGCAGAAAAAATGAATGACCTCCATGATGTTTTCGGCGCCATATACGTCTATGTTGTTGACAACGGCCGCTTCACGTGCGTTCTGTTTCGGGACAATCAAACCCTTGAAGCCTTCTTCCCGGGCTTTGATGGCAATCGGCAAAGCGCCTTTAATCGGTTGCAGGCTGCCGTCCAGCGACAATTCGCCCATCAGGAGATACTCTTCCAGCCGGCCGGTATCCAGCCCGATTTCCCCGGCAGCGGCCAGGATGCCGATGGCTAACGGCAAGTCGTACGCCGAACCTTCCTTGCGGATGTCGGCCGGCGCCATGTTGATGACGATGCGGGCACGCGGAAAATTCAGGCCGTTCACCTGCAGGGCGGAAATAATCCGTTCGTGGCTTTCGCGCACGGCCACGTCGGGCAACCCGACTAAGAAAAATTGTATCCCTCTGGTCGAACTTACCTCGACGGTAATCTTTATGGCGGAAATGCCTTGAACGGCTGCCGCATACGTCTTGACTAACATAATGTCTTCCCTTTTTTTTATCCGGCGTCCGTTTCAGTCTTTATGTATCAGTTCCTCCAGTACCTGCTTGAGTTCAATACCGTTCTCCGTTTTCAGGAGGATGGTTCCCTTTCCATCCATCAAATAACAGCGGGGAATGATGTTTACATTATACCTATCCATCAGTTCGATGGCCTCTCCGGTCGAGTCGATCACGACGTTCCATGCGATGGAATCCTTGCGGATCAGTTCACGCACCGGCTGCGGGTCTTCGTCCAACGTGACCGCCAGTACCGCCACCCTGTCGTCCGGACAGGGTGAGAGGACTTCGTCGAGCAGCAGTTCCTTCGTTTGACAGTCGTCCGACCACGCGGATACAAAGGCCAGGATAAGGTAACGCCCCGCAAAGGAATCGAGGCGGAAAACGGTTCCGTCCAAGTTTGTTACGGCAAAATCGGGCGCTTTTGCGCCGGTCATGGTTCGTTTCGCTTTTTCGACTACTCCCTTCAACTCCCTGACAATATGGAAGCCCTCCAATGCCGGATTCAACAGGTTCAAATAGACCTCCGTCACGAGGGGCGTTTCCGGATCGGAAAAATATTCCTTAATCAAGACGGCGGACGCTTCGTCATCGGGGTGTTTCCTGATAAACGCATCTGCCAGAAGGCAAAGCTCGTGATGGATATTGGTCAGGCGGGAGATGTACTTGCCGGAGTTTTGCCCTTCCTGCGGGGAATCGATGATTTGCATGAGGTCCGTCTGTTCCTTCAGCAAGGCGGATGCCTTTTCCCGGAATTCGGCAAGCAGGTCATTGGTTCTCCCGCCTTTCACCTTTATCAACTGGGGATAAAGGAGGTCGCCCGTCACGGTGATTCGCCGGCGGGGTTCCAGATACGCCGTAACCCATTGCGCCGGGCTTTCAAAATAGAGCGTCAGCGAATGGAAATTTTCATCCCTCTCGATAAGGGTAAACTCATTCACTCCCAAACAGGACAGCGTATCAATCTTCTTCATGTCGTCAGCCTCAAATACGGCATAGACCTCTTTTCCTTCCAGATTGTCAAGTTTCACTTTCACCGAATAAACAACTTCTTCCTTACAGGAAAAGAATACGCAGAAGACGCTTTCGGCAAGCAGTATCAGTATCTTTTTTAACATGTCATTTTTATGCGAACGAAATTTGGCGTAAAGATAATAACAAACTCTAACTTACTTTTATTTTTTAAGATAAATTCGTCCGCTTCCTATGTTAAAAAAAGCGCAACACCCAGAAGGCGCTGCGCTTTACACTGTTATTCAGCTGCTTAATTACAGTTGCGGACCCGAAGGAATCAGGGCTTTTCCGGCTTCCGTGTCACAATATTGTTCAAAATTTTTGATATACTTGGCCGCCAGCGATCTGGCCTTTTCTTCCCATTCCGACACGTTCGCATAGGTGTCGCGCGGGTCGAGGATGCCTTCCGATACATCAGCCAGTTTTTTCGGAGCATACAGATTCAACACCGGAATATGTGTTTTCTCCGCCTTTTCGATGGAACCGTCGATGATGGCGTCGATAATGGCACGCGTATCCTTGATGGAGATACGTTTACCCGTACCGTTCCAGCCGGTATTGACCAGATAGGCCGTGGCGTTGTGCTCCTTCATCTTTTTCGCCAGTACGCTCGCATACTGCGTCGGGTGCAGCGTCAGGAAGGCTTCGCCGAAGGCCGGCGAGAAGGAGGGAACCGGTTCGGTAATCCCGCGTTCCGTACCGGCCAACTTGGAGGTATAGCCGCAAAGAAAGTGGTACTGAGCCGATTTTTCGTCCAGGATAGACACCGGGGGAAGCACGCCGAAAGCGTCGGCGCTCAGGTAGATGATTTTTTTAGCGTGGCCGGCACGCGAAGGCAGCACGATTTTGCTGATATGGTAAATCGGATAGGAAACGCGCGTATTTTCCGTTTTAGAAGCCGCCTTCGAGAAGTCGGGCGTCCCGTCTTCCTTCACGGTTACGTTTTCCAGCAGGGCGTCGCGACGGATGGCGCGCCAGATATCCGGCTCATTTTCCTTGCTCAGGTCGATTACTTTCGCGTAGCAGCCGCCTTCATAATTAAACACGCCGTTGTCGTCCCAGCCATGTTCGTCGTCGCCGATCAGGAAGCGTTTCGGGTCGGCGGAGAGCGTGGTTTTACCCGTTCCCGACAAGCCGAAGAAGATGGCCACATCGCCGTCTTTGCCTACGTTAGCCGAGCAGTGCATGGAGGCGATACCCTTCAGGGGCAGGTAATAGTTCTGCATCGAGAACATGCCTTTTTTCATTTCACCGCCATACCACGTGCCGCCGATGATTTGTTCCTTCTCGGTCAGGTTGAACAGCACGTACACTTCCGAGTTCAACCCGTGTTCTTTCCAGTTCGGGTCGGTCGTTTTGGAGCCGTTGAATACAACGAAATCGGGTTCGCCGTAGTTGGAAAGTTCATAGTGCGACGGACGGATAAACATGTTCGTCACAAAGTGAGCTTGCCAGGCGACTTCCATAATGAAACGCACCTTCATGCGGGTATCTTCGTTCGTGCCGCAGAACGTATCCACGACATACAGTTTATCGGCCGAATTCAACTGTTTGAGGGTATTCGACTTCAAGTCGTTCCACACTCCGACGGACACCGGCTTGTTGATATTGCCGTCCCACCAGATGGTGTTCTCCGAGACGGCATCTTTCACGATGTAGCGGTCTTTCGGCGAACGGCCGGTAAACTTACCCGTATCCACCGAAACCGCACCCGTATTCGTCAATATTCCCTTTTCGAATCCTTCGTTTTTCGGATCCATTTCAGCCTGGAAAAGCTCTTCATAAGACGGATTATGCACCACCGGAATGTGGTTGTTAATACCGTACTTACTCAAATCTAAATTTGTCATTTTCTTCTAAATTATAAAGATTAAAATCGTATTGTTTTGTTCTCTCTGTTTGTAAAAAAGCCGTTTCTATTACCCTGCAAAAGTACGACATTTTTTCATACGGAATCTCCCAATCGCGTTTTTTTTCAGTATTTGCACTTTGTTATTGGCTGAAAAAGAAGGCTTACCGGGTATTCATTCCGGTCAAAAACGTTGGGATTGCTATTCCGATTCGGACATCGCGTCCGGATCGCATTCCGGCTCTTCGGGGCCGGAAGCCTGAAGCTCTTCTCTCGACGGGAAAGCGCCCAGTAAAGCCGTATAATGTTCAGCTACGTTATTTTGAATCGCCGGATGCAGCGACTCCACCGGTGTGGAAGAACCGGCGTTCGTTTCGGTCCGGAACGATTGGCCCGTTTGGCCGGGTTTCGTCCCGCAGAACGCACTGTTCCCATGCGATGTGACACATTCCTCTGCTGCGGCCGGCACAAGGCATTCCGCCATACTTGACCGTGTCGGACTTCCTTTCCACAGCCAGTCAATATATTTAATCAACCGGTAATACACTCTTTTCCACATAATGCTTTCCCT
The DNA here is from genome assembly GCA_031275525.1 of Tannerella sp. Classification (GTDB taxonomy): domain Bacteria; phylum Bacteroidota; class Bacteroidia; order Bacteroidales; family Tannerellaceae; genus Tannerella. Next base: position 5,730 of record JAISOP010000046.1, on the reverse strand, counting down.
TATAAAATAGCTTTTACATAAAAAAGGACGAAAGAACGAGTCCGGTCGCTGCACTGACGGATAAGGAATTATTCATTATTCACATTTCCCAAAAAAGCAGGCACCCATGCAATAAACCCGTTAGAAATGAGTTTATGCAATACGTGGTTTTTGAAGGACAATATATTATATGAAGAAGAAATTGAGATGCAGTCTTTGGCTGCTTATTTTCCCGGTTATCCCCGTATTTGTTTACGCCCAGAATGATGAGTTGAAGAACCAGTTTAATCCGGTACATACGGCCATCATGTCCCTGTCCATTGCACCGGACGCGCGGGGCGGGTCGATGGGTGACAACGGCGTGTCTTCCCTGCCGGATATCAATTCCCAATACTGGAATCCCTCCAAGTACGCCTTTATGACCAGCAAGGCGGGTGTCTCGCTTTCGTACACTCCCTGGCTGCGGAAACTGGTAAACGATGTGGCCATGACCTATGCTGCGGGATACTACAAACTCGGGTCGAGCGATTTGTCGGCCGTGAGCGCCTCGTTGCGCTACTTCACACTGGGCTATGTCCCGCTATTTGATTACGGCGGAAAAGAGTACCTCCGCCTGAATCCGTATGAGATGGCGTTTGACGCGAGCTACAGCATGAAACTGTCGGAATCCTCGTCGTTGGCTGTTACGTTGCGCTTCGTCCGCTCCGACATGGGCGCCGAAGCCGAAGACGAATTGCAGCCGGACAACGGGTATGCCGCCGACATCTCCGGCTATACGGAAAAATATGTTTACCTGGGTGAAAGCGAAGCGCTGTGGAGCGCCGGCTTCAACCTCTCCAACCTCGGTACCAAAATATCGTTCGACGGCGGGGCTACCCAGCAATTTCTGCCGGCCAGCCTGAAAATCGGGACGGGACTACTCTATCCCTTTGACGAATACAATCAACTCGGGATTTATCTGGACGTGGGCAAATACCTGGTTCCGACCCTCCCCATCCGCCGGGATGACGAAACGGAAGATAGTTTTACAAAACGGCGGGATGACTACTACTCCATGAGTATCTTCACAGCGGCGTGGAAGTCCTTCTCGGACGCGCCAGATGGTTTCAACGAGGAATTGAGGGAAATTCACCTGTCGCTGGGAATGGAATACAACTACGACAATCGTTTTTTTGTGCGCGGCGGATATTACTACGAGCATCCGCTGAAAGGCAACCGGCAGTACTTTTCGGCAGGCGCCGGTTTCAAGATGAACGTGTTCCAGTTGGACGCGGCCTACCTGATCAGTACCGTCCAGAACAATCCGCTGGACCAGACGCTTCGTGTTTCACTCTCGTTCGACATGGACGGACTTAAAAACTTGTTTCAATGAAAATACGTACAGGCTTCGGGTATGACGTACATGCCTTTGCCGAGGGGCGTGCCCTGTGGCTGGGAGGCGTGAGAATCGAGTACCCGCGCGGCCTGGCGGGTCACAGCGATGCCGACGTGCTGATCCACGCCATCTGCGACGCCTTGCTGGGCGCCGCCAACCTGGGCGATATCGGGCTACACTTTCCGGATACCTCCGCCGAATACAAGGACGTTGACAGCAAAATCTTCCTGAGCCGGACCATGGAGATGCTCCGCATGTCGGGTTACGAACTGGGAAACGTGGATGCAACGGTCGTCGCCGAACAGCCCAAACTCAGACCCTACATCCAGGCCATGCAACAGACGCTGGCCGAGGTGATGCAGGTGGACCCGGACGATCTCTCCATCAAGGCAACCACTTCCGAGAAACTGGGTTTCACCGGTCGCAACGAAGGCATTGCCGCTTATGCCAGCGTGCTGCTGACAGACCGGATCACGTACAGCGAAACGTGAGACCCAAGGACCCAAGGACTCAATGCCCGCAGGCGGGTGCAGTGAAATGTCCTCAAATGAAAGTTTCCGGTTCGTCAATCACACGAATAGCTTTAGAGGTACCCTAAAGCTATTCGTGTGATTGACGAACCGGAAACTTTCCGTATCTTTGCCCGTAGAAATTAACGAACAGCTATGTCTTTTGTATTCAAAAAAAAATCCCGAATAAAATCCGATCTTGTAGTGATGCAGGATTGGATGAAATTTCATCCCAGCACTTTCAACTTTTCCAGCGCTTCGCCCACCTCGTCCTATTACCTGCGTTTGTGTAACAGGGTACTGAAAATCATCCTGCCGTCGGATTTGCGAGAGGATTGCGGCTCGGCGGAAAGGGCCATTCAACTGGCGTGCATATTGACCGCCTATTTCGAAGACACCATCAGCGAAACAGGCCTCTTCCGCATCTTCACGAAAAGGCACGAGGAACTGTATGGCAAGCCGCTGCCTTTTTATTACGTGACGGAAGAATACTATCCCGACGAAATCAACCTGAACGACCTTTATTTCCTGGCCTGGCACGCCCTTTCGCTCTGGGGGAAGGAAGATGAAATCGGCCTGTTCGACCCGTTTTTCCGGGACGGTGACCATATCACGGCCCTCCGCGAGATTTACGACCTGTTCGACAGCGAATTTGAGACCGCGCCGCAGAATGAAGACATGCAGCAGTTTCTCCACCTCCCGCCCCATGCCAATGTGGACGAAATACGCAGCCTGCTGGATTTCCTGAGCAGCGAATACTACCTCGGCTTCATCGAATATGAATCCTTTATGAACACCCTGGTCGAGAAAACGGAGCAGCGGGTTTCCGAAGCCAAAACGGAAGGAAAAGATATTGTGGAGGCGATACGGGATCAGGAAATGATTTTCTACGACGCCAAGGTAAACCACCTGTTTAACCATTACACTTCGCTGCTGGCGCAACGGCCTTCCGAGCAGTTGGCCCTCCTGGTGGGCGAGGAACATCCGCTGTATCCGCTGCTGAAGAGCCTTTCCACGCGCAAGCTCGGATGCTTTCTTTTTATAGAAGAAAAAGAGACGGAATTCATCTTCGAGCACATCCATTCCGGGACGCGGATCAATGTCTCGAAAGAATATCTCACGATTGAAAACGAGCAGCTCACACCCAACCGGTCGTGCCTCTCCATGAGCCTTGTGAAATGGGGAGACACCTGGCAGCAAATGGGTTCCGCCATCTTATTCGACCACACGCCGGGGGAAGACTCGGATCTACCCGGCGCCTCCCTCTTCGACAACCCGGAAGAGAGGATGAACCTCCTAAAAGAGATGGAAAAGGGCTTCCTACAGGTCAATCACGGCAAGCAGATCGCCTACCTGAAAGATGCAGAAGAGTTGTACGACCTCTATAGCCGTTTCCTGGACATAAGCCTTCCGCCGACAGAGGAAAAGGAAAAAACAAAAGCGAAACAACTGGCCGGAATAAGCCCTATCCTGAAAAAGCAGCACGGACACTTCACGTTATTCTTCAATCGTGTAACGGGAATAGAATTTTATTTCGACGAAATGACCACCCTCATTGCAGACCCGGACAACCCGTACTACATTCCGGGAAAAACCTACCAACTGGAGTTGCTTTTTTTCCACCCGAACATCTCCGTAGAATTTGCCAATTACCTGATAGAAAACCACAAGGTCGAATTTATCGAATCCGAACAATGTGCCCCGGCGCTATCCGTCCTACTCGACAACCGCGATTTTCTACTAAGATACTACAAGCAGGAAAGCTACCGGCAGGAACGCTGAATCGCCCCTAAAAAAGAGAATTCAAAGATTCAATCATTCAATTATTCAAAAAAACAAGCCTTTTGAATGATTGAATCTTTGAATCTTTGAATTCTCTTTTTGGGGGGGGTTGAGAAGTTTTCCAGTAGTATGTATTGCATGGTATAAAGATATTACCTATCTTTGCTGCGAATATAAAAATAACGCCTATGAATGTAGAAAACGTAAAATCGCAAATGCGAAAGGGTACACTGGAATATTGCATCCTTTTGCTGCTTGAAAAAGAACCTGCCTATACTTCCGACATCATTCAGAAGTTGCAAGATGCCCGGTTAATCGTGGTGGAAGGCACTTTGTATCCATTGCTTACCCGGTTGAAAAACAGCGGACTGTTGGACTATCAATGGATAGAATCGACGCAGGGGCCGCCCCGCAAATACTACCGGTTGACGGAAAACGGCGCCGTATTCCTGAAAGAACTGGAAGTCTCCTGGCAAGAACTGAACAACACGATTAATCACATTATGAACAATTATTAGTTACAAAACAAATGAAGAAAACATTGACTGTAAATTTGGGTGGTATCGTTTTCCATATTGACGAAGACGCATACCAGTTGCTGGACAACTATCTTTCCAACCTTCGCATCCATTTCAGGCGCGAGGAAGGTTCGGACGAGATTATGAATGACTTTGAAGCCCGTATCTCCGAATTGCTCAACGAACGGATCAAACTTGGTTTCCAGGTAATCAGCATTGAACATATCGAAGAAATCATCCGGCGGATGGGAAAGCCGGAGGAGATTTTTGCCGGCGACGGGAAGGAACCGAATACCGGGGAAAAAGGAAACGTAACCTTTCCGGAACCGGCCGTCAAAGTAAAAAAACGACTGATGCGCGATCCGGACGACTGTATGCTGGGGGGCGTGCTAAGCGGGCTTGCCGCCTATCTCGGATGCAGTGCGACCGCCATGCGGCTGGTCTGGATCGTCCTGTTCATCCTGCCGGTCTCCGTGCCGATGATAATCACCTATTTGATCCTGTGGTTAGTGGTCCCGAAGGCCAAAACGGCAGCCGACAAGTTGATTATGCGCGGCGAAAACGTCAATCTGGCCAATATCGGTAAAACGGTAACGGACAGTTTCGACAAGGTGGCTCTCCAGGCCAACGAGTACCTGCGCTCCGACGAGTCGCGGTCGGCCTTGCGGAAAATAGCGGACTTCATCGTGTCGGCGATCGGCGTTTGCCTGAAAATCGGCGCCGTGCTGATAGGCATTGTCCTGATTCCGGTCCTGTTGCTGATCATCTTTGTATTGCTGGTGATCGTCCTCGCACTGATTGCGGGAAGCATCGGCGCCCTGTTTGGCTGGGCTCCCTGGCTGGGCGGAAATATCGAATTCTTCCAGGGCATACCGGAATACCTGTCGATCGCGTTCAGCATTGGAAGCATCCTGCTGCTGGGTATTCCTTTAGTGGCGCCGGTTTATATGTTTGGCGGGAGGCTGCTGAAGCTCAAACCGATGTCTTCCGGCCTCAAATGGGGATTGATTACCCTCTGGCTGATTGCATTGATTATTTGTGGTATCATATTGAAAATAAGTAACGAATATTTCTGCTATGACAGTCTGCACCTGTCATTCTAAACATACGAACAGGCAGTTGTAATGATTCAACGGATGGGAAACGCGCACTTATGACGTTCCCATCCGTTTTATTTTGCGCAAGCGCATATCCATTTGCCCGGGAAGGTGAAACCCTTTGACCAAAGGGGATCACCCTTTCCGGGCATTCATGTATTACCCCCGTCCGGCGTACTTGGGAGCTGTCCATTTACGGCCATTGAGTCCGTCCCGGCTTGTACGCACTGTACAAGCCTCCTTGTACACGCTGTACAACGGAGGGCGTACACGGTGTACTCCCCTCGGAGTACACCGTGTACTCCCCTCGTGGTACACGGTGTACCACGCTCGGGGGACACGCCGTCCCTCGCTCGGGGGACACGCCGTCCCTCGCTCGGGGGACACCCCGTGCCACGCACGGGGGACACCCCCAGCCCCCCGCCGGGGTCACCACGAACCGCGCGCCGGGGGGGCAACCAACCCCGCGC
>JAISOP010000038.1 GCA_031275525.1 Tannerella sp. | reverse complement strand
AGCAACAACAGCATGACCGGCCTGTTTTCCAAACAATATGCAATGATTTTGTTCAACATAAATTTCATTCAATGATTTAATGATTCAATGATTCAAAGCCTCCGGGGAGTTCCGTCTGGAACGCCTTGCGGGCCATGAACCTGTTTATCCCGTGCAAAGTATAGAAAGAGAAAAGGCCTTTTCTCCCGCGGGAAACGAATCAAATGCGAAGCGTGCAAAGAAGGGCAAGCCGATGGGTACTGCTTGCAGCCGGTGTGCCCGGCGGGGAGAGGGGTCGAATCGGCGGGGCATCGTTCCGGCCATCGCATCCGTACCACCCGGCGGGCGGCAAGGCAACCTGACCGGCAGGCGGTTCTTTTCCACAGCCGCCGGCGGGCGTTGTCCGGAACTCGTCGGTCGAGAGTTCCATCGTGTAATTGGAGCAGCAGGATTCGACCGGTCCGGCGATACCCTCCGGCGCCGGGCATGTGGTGTCTTCGCCCGTCTCCTTCCCGCAGCAGCACCTCTCCGTATCCGCCAAACCGACGGAAACCAGTGAGCCGCCACAGAAATGAAAGGCTAACGCCGGCTGCATCGCCGTCAGCGCCATCCATATCACCATGACCGTAGCTATTGTCCGTTTCATCCTGTTGATCTTAATGTGTATCGTGATTCACGCAGCAAATATAACTATAATGATCTTAGCTGCGGGACGAGCTGAGTATTGTTTTTATTTCTTCTACACTGAACCCCGTAATGGTTTGTATTTGCGCAAGCGAAAATCCATTCCGGTGACAATTGATTGTCATTTTTCGGATCAAGATAATGTGCCATGATTCTCCTATTTTCGTTTTACAAGACCAAGGTCCTATTTTATACTTCCCCGATGATCCTTTTCACATGGGTGAAAGCTAATTCAGCCGTTTCGCTCCGTTCGATGGAGGAAAGAATCTTGTAGGATTCGCGGGCGTTCTCGACCGCTTTTTTCTTGTTCGGAGCAACCCGTTCATAATAATGGCAAACATTTCCCAACAGACATCCCACCGTCGGCAAATACTCTTCCGGATCGGAGGTAGCCAGTTTACGGAATATTTCCAGCGCTTCCTGCAGCGACAGGAAATATTTGCCATACGATTTCATTCTAAAATACAAGTTGGAACAGTGGTTGACCGCTTCGCCCAGATTGGGTAAATACTTGTCCCCAGAACATTTGGCAAGGAGTTTATACAGTTTCACCACCTTTTCCCTTTCCCGGATCGCGTCCTCCGGCCTGTCCGTATATAGATACAGATCGCCAAGCAACGCCCTTGACCTGGCCAGAAGAGGCAACTGTCCGAAAGGGTCGATGTCCTGTACCTGCTTGCGGATCACCAGCTCTTCTTTCGTCCTGCGAATCGATTTTTCGTATTCTTGCGCCGCAAAATGTGTAATCGCCAGATTATATAAAGTACTTGCCTTGGATTCCAGTATGATGTACAAATTCTTCTCAATGTGACCTTCCTTGATCCTCAGGGCTTCCTCATAGAGCGGGACGGCTTCGCCGAATCTTCCCAGGCAGAGGTGAACGGTTGCCAGTTTGTCCAGCACGTCAGCCAGATTGATAGACTCTTCCCAGTTGCCATACAAAGCCAGTTTCCGCCGGATATTCACCGCCTCCTCAAACACGACCAGGGCTACGGAAAAGTTCTTGGAAAAGGTATGACAGTCTCCCAGTACGGTGAGCATATTCGACGTCATCGGAAGATATTCGGCGGGATTCGTTTCACTGAGATCCGTGTATATTTTCACGGATTTCCTGAGATATTCGATCGCTTCCGGATAGTCATTTTCACGTCTTGACAGGATTCCCATGGCCCAAAGAGACTTTGCTTCATACAGGCGGCCGATTTCCCCCTCTATTCCCCCGCTGATTACATACGCATCGTTCAGCAACTGGAACGCCCACTCCCGTTCGTCGGTATCCTTCAGGTAGGCGCCCAATTCATACATGGCCTGCACATTGGTGGAGAAGGCTTCCGCGTCCCTCAAAAGATCAAAAACCTCTTCATACCATTTCGGATATTCAATAAAGGTATAGCGATAAAACGCCTTTACAATCAGTTCGTAGGACTTATGATCCGTACGGATACGCGCTTTCTGTTCCTGCTCTTTATCTTTGGCCGAAAAGCGGATTTCGTTCTGGCGTTCTATTTCCGCACGTATTTTCGTGGCATCCAAAACCTCATCCATTTCCGGGAATTTCCCCTGATAAAAATACGCTTCGGCCTGTTGCAGACGTTCCGACCGGGACGGAATGATCCTGAACAATTCGTGAATATACCCCGCGTATTCTTTCAACTTTGACATCCGGTTCAGTTGAAGTTGCAATTCATTGCTCAACTTCAGCAAAGATTCTTCATCCTGCGTATGTTCCATTTTTTCTTTGAAGGGGATGAGCGAATCCATGATGCGGTTGTAATACTCAGACTTATCCAGTATCTGTTGAATCACGAAATCAGACGCTCCTGTCCTGTCTATTGAATTATCATCTTCCATGTTGTTCTTTAATTACACGAAACAAAAGTAGTGAAAAAATATCATACAAGTTCACGTTCCCCTACAAGGCTTTTCTTATCCCCGGTTCGTTTCCGGGTTAAAAAACATCATTTTTTTGTCCAACGTCTTGTTATTCGGGAAAGGTATTTTATCTTTGTCCGCAGTGAAAAAAATAGAATGTACGAAATGCTTTTTTCTCTCATTCATCATCAACCGTTCAGCAAGGAAGGGGTAAACCCGGATATTTCCGGCTCCGCAAACAGCGCTTCTACACCGCTGCCACATCCGGATGTTACGCTTTCCCCCGGGATTGATTTTCTTTTACGAACACGCGTTCCGAAGTTCGGAAGACGTGTTCCAAGTTTCGGAACGAGCGTTCCGAGTTTTGGAAGACGCGTTCCGGAACCGTTTACACGCCTTGCCTCGCTGCACGGCACGAATGATTGAATCTTTGAATTATTGAATCTTTTCGTATTCCGAGTGGTCATAGAGGATGATATGCCATTCACCCGCTTCGTCGGCCACCAATGCGGTCATGCTTTCCACCCAGTCGCCCGAATTAAGGTAGTGGATAGGGCCATACCACGTATTCGCCGCCTGATGAATATGTCCGCAGATAATACCGTTCAGTTTCCGGGCCTCCGCCAGTTTAACCAGTTCCCTCTCAAAGGCCGAGATATAGGAGACGGCGCTTTTGACCTTGTGCTTGACTTGCCGGGCCAGCGAAAAGTAGGCCTTACCTTGTTGCTCGCGTCTGCGGTTGTATATTCTGTTCAGCCATAACAGGAAGGTGTATCCCACATCGCCCCACATGGCCAGCCAGTGCATGTGGGTGGTTACGCGGTCAAATATATCTCCGTGGGTGACTAAGTAACGACGGCCGTGAAACTCCAGTACGTAATCCCTGGCAATCGTGATGTTGAAAAAGCTCAACGGCGCCAGGTAATCCAGGAAATCGTCATGGTTTCCCCTGATGTAAACAATTTGCGTGCCGTTGTTTTCCATCATTTTCATCAGTACCTTAAAAAATTCCGTATGTTTTTGTTTCCAGCGTTTTCCCGGTTTCTTCAATTGCCAGCCGTCAATGATATCCCCGTTCAGGATCAGGCGATCGCAGTCAACATGTGGCAGAAAACGGGTGACTTCCTCCGTGCGCGAATAGCCGGAACCCAGGTGGATGTCCGAAAGAATAATCACAGGATAGTATTTCCTCAGTTTCATTGATTTCGTTTTATGACTGCAAATGTACCGGCAGGATGTTTCATCCCGGCAACAGAACGATTACATATCGGGTGCATATCGGAGAGTGGTCCGGTATTTTCATGGTCTGTTATAAAAGGAAAGGCGGAACTTCCCGTCAGGAAATTCCGCCTTTCGTGTTACCTGTCAATTACTTTATTATCTCACCAGGCTCGTAAAGGCCGAATCCGCAGCATATTTTGCAAATTCGAGGTCAAGCCCTGCTTCCTTGGCCAGCGCCGGTTTCTTGGCGATGGCAGCTTTCAGGTTGCTGATGACGCCGCTCGTATCGTTCGTACGGGCAGCAACGACGGCCTTCAGGTAGTCGGTGACGGCGTCCGGAGCAGCAATGGCATTCAAGGTCTGAGAGGCTTTGCTGTAATCCTTGGTCAGGATTTGCGCCAGCGCCGCGTTGTTGCTCTTGGTGGCGCCGAACGAACTGACGGCTTTGGCATATTCGCCCTGCTCCAGGTAGAGTACGCCCAGGGCTTCGCCCAATTCGGGAATGTTCGATGCGCCGCCAATCAATTGTTGTGCCTTGGAGACATCGCCCTTTGTCAAGGCAATCAGTCCCAGGTTGACATTCGATTCGCTGTTATTCTTTACACCGTTGGCTTTGTTGAACAATTCTTCCGCCTTGGCCAGGTCGCCGCCGGCAAAACGTTGCGTACCGAGGTTGTTCCATGTACGATAGTCGTTCGGGAACAACTGGGTAGCCTTGCTGTAGATGGCTTCCCTGTCGGTTGCGTTTTTCGTCAGGGTAGCGGCATAAAGCAATTCTTCGATATTCAGCGCACCTGCATCGCTCTGTGCCAGACTGCTAATTTCCTCGTCGGACTTGCCGATGATTTCAATGTTGGCAATCAGGCGCGAACGGCGCAACTGCGGAAGGATTTCATCAGCCAGCGTTTTGAATACCGACGAGATGTTTTTGATTTCGCGTTCTCTTTCTTCCGGGTCTTTATACATGGAAAGTACGCGCAACACAAGGTCTTTGTCCTGCAGATTCGATTTCGATACCAATTCCTGGAAACCAGCCCAGTCCTGAGCCGTATAATGCGCATCTACCGGCACGTCAATCTTGCGTTTCTTCAGTTCCTTTGCCAGATATTTGGACGTATTGGATTCACGTTTCTCCGCCAGTGCATCATTCAGTTTCACGCCTCCATCGGGAGAAGCATAGGCTGAAATTTCGACGGCTATGTTCTGGTTCGGCGCTTCATACGCATTTTCAACCAGGTCTTGCCAGTCTTTTATTTCCGCTTTGCTCAACTCCTTCGAGCGCAACTCGGCCTGCTGAATCAGGAAGAGGATGTTTGCATCGTAAGCTTCCTTGATGATTCGCTGGAACTTGTCCGGGCCGATGGCCGGCGTGGCCGTACCTGCATCCGCCAGCGCCGACGTGGCTACTACACCGTCGGCGATTTTAATATCCGGCAGTTTGACGGTTTTGCTTTTGATTTTCGCATCGAAGGTCAGGTATAGCTCCGATTTTTTCATTTCGGGTTTATACTTGAACGTCGATTTCAGGGTCACGTTTCCACCCTCGCTGTAAGGGATGGACTGGTTGTTAGCCTTTACCTTTTCTCCCTGATAGGTGTACGCCGTGCCCCACGTTTCACCCGAGGCATAGCGAAGTACCGGAGTAATGGTTACTACGGCGTTTTTGTTAAACCATTTGGCCGGATAAGTGACACTGATGGTTACAGGTACTTGTCCGCCTACGGCTTCAAGCGGTTGAGGATCAGCCTTAATGTACTGTCCCGATAACGGTTTCAACTTCCCGGAACAGGAAGCAAGCGCAAAAATAGCGGCCATTGCAAGGAATGGCAAGAAAGTTTTTTTTCTCATAATGACTGTAATTTAGTTAATATTATTCGTTTATTCTCTTTGTATTAATGCAATAAAGTTTGTTTTCCCATTTTCGTGCAAAGCTAAAGTTTTTTTCTGTAATCGGAAAACTGGGATAGATAAAATTATCTCCCTTAACGCTAATTAACTGTGCCGTGCCTGCTTTTTAATGAAGAAGCGCCCTTTTCTCTATTTTATTTATAGTGAATTTTTCAAAGATGGACAGCAAGACCATGAAACTCGTCACGACAAATACGACGGCAAGCAACCATCCGCTGAAGTCCGGTACACAGCCCATCGGCTCATGAAAACATACGCGACCGGAATCCCGACGAATCATTGAATTTTTGAATCTTTGAATTTCTGCTGCCATTTCCAGGCCGAGACAAGCGTATCTTCGAGCGATTCCCGGGCCGTCCAGCCCAATATTTCGTTGGCGCGTTTCGGGTCTGCCCAGACTTTTTCAATATCTCCCTCGCGTCGGCCGACGATTTTGTATGGCACACGGATACCCGTGCCCTTCTCAAAGGCGCGAATCAACTCGAGTACCGATACGCCGCGGCCGGTTCCCAGGTTAAACACTTCGGCCGGTTCGTCCGACCGTCCTTCCAGTATCCGGTTCATCGCAACCACGTGTGCCCCGGCCAAATCAACGACGTTAATGTAGTCGCGGATGCAGGAGCCGTCCGGCGTGTCGTAGTCGTCGCCGAAAACGCTCAGTTCGGGACGGATACCGGTAGCCGTCTGGGTAAGGAACGGAACCAGGTTTTGCGGTATGCCAAGGGGTAACTCGCCAATTTCCGCACTCGGATGGGCGCCAATCGGGTTGAAATAGCGCAGGAGAATGCTTTTGAAGGGCGCTCCGGCATGAATCGTGTCGCGAATGATTTCTTCGCAGATTTGCTTGGTGTTTCCGTAAGGCGAAAGCGCCGGCTTGACCGGGGCGTCTTCGGTCACGGGCAGGATGTCCGGCTGGCCGTAAACGGTGCAGGAAGAGGAGAAAACAAGCCCCTCGACGCCGTATTCAGGCATCAGTTCCAGGAGATTGATTAACGTCACCAGGTTGTTCCGGTAATATTTCAGCGGCTGCTGCACCGATTCGCCTACGGCCTTGCTGGCGGCAAAATGGATAATTCCTTCCACGCCGGGGTAGGAGGTAAACACCTTTTCCAGTCCCGCCCGGTCGTTGCAGTCCAGTTCCTCGAACGAGGGACGGATGCCCGTGATGCGCACAATCCCGTCCAGTACGCCAATGTTCGAATTGGATAGATTGTCCACTATGACAACTTCATATCCTGCTTTTTGCAGTTCGACCACCGTGTGCGAACCGATGTATCCCGTACCTCCGGTGACTAAAATTCTTTTTCCCATATTCTTATTTATAATGATTGATTTGCACATACTGAATGTTGCCGCAGTTCGCCGGTTTCAAAAATACTTCTGATGTATGCACAACGGGAATAGGCTCGCAACCTTTCTTTCAAAAATTGATATTGATTCCCGCCATGGCGTTAAAGCCCTGCATCGGATAGCCATACCACAACTCCTGCCGGCTGGAGAGGAGATTGTTTAACTTGACGTAGAGGCCGAAGGTGTCGTTGAAGTTCCACGAAGCTGTCAGGTTCAGATCGTTGAGGCTGTTCATGGCTACGACTTCGCCTTGAAGCCAGGTACAGCGATTGGCGCCCAGGTAATAGTCCAACGCCAGTGTCAGCGGCTGGAGGGGTCTGACGGTGAGGCCGGCATTGATTTCCACCTCCGGGAAGCCGAACGGTAACATTTCTTCCGGTCGCAGCCCGAAGGTCCGGGCGGCGTCGTCGCCATTGCTGAAAGAGACGTTGTGATAAACCCCCTTGAGCGAAATGTCCACTTGCCTGCGGTACGAATACTTCAGCGCCGCGCCGACGTCAAAGACGGCCGCGTCGGGCTGGAAAGCGGTGCTATAGTTGCCGAAATCGGACAGGTCGTTGCGGTAGGGGACAAAGAATACGGCGTTTTCGATGATTTTGTATCCGGCAAATACGTTTAGCCAGAAGTCGCGCGTGACGCTGCTCCGGATACCTGCCGTTGCGTCGAGCCACGTGCGCGAGGGTAGCGTGGCATTGAAATAATCCATGTAGCGGTTCCGGCGTGCCAGTCCGGCGGCGTCGTTCGAGTTGATTTCGCCGCCGGCATTCACGTAGAAGACCGTCCGGTTGGCGATTTGCATCTCTGCCGCGATGTTGGGCGATACGAACAGGTGTGACGAATCGCCGGTGATCAGCATGGCGTTTACTCCCAGTTTCACGTGCCACGTCTCGCCGTCGATCCGGAAATAGGGCGTCAGCGTTGCTTCCAGGTAATTCCGGTATCCATCCATGCGGACGAAGGGATAGACGTAATTGAAATTGGTGAGCCGGGCGGTGATACCTGCACGCTGTTCCTTTTCCCCGAAGCGGAAGTTCAGGTCGAACAGTCCCGTCACGCGGTCTTCGCTGATCCCTTTCACCTCCTGCGTCTGCCCGTATTTCTGGGAGAAATGCGTCCAGTCGATGTCCACGGCGTAGCCGATTTTGGCATCTTCGTTCGACCGGATACCCGCATAGCCGCGTATGGTTTGGTTGGCCTGCCGGGTGGTGCGGTTTGCCACACTGTCGGGGTCCTGCCATTCGGAAGACGCCCTCTGCGAGGAAGTGAGCAGCGGCCAACCGTAATAGTTGAATCCCGTGTAGCCGTACTCCGCTCCCAGGCGCAGGGTGCTGCCGGTGAAGCGGTGCCGGAAGCCGAGGCCGGCCAGGTTGTCGTTCAGTACGGCTTTCTGTTTGCCTTCCTGCGGATGAGCGCTGTTTTGGTTAAGGTAGGTCACCTCCCCGCCGGTGGAATGGTGGGTGAGGTAGAGGCTCAGCAGGTCCCGGTCGGTGTCCAGGATGTGGTATCCCGCGTCTCCGTTCAGGTTCATGAACATCCCGCCGCCGAAATGGAAATAGCCGCGTCGCCTGTTATAGGGGATTTCCGTGAGGATGCTGCCGGAGGGCAGGACGGTGAAATCCTTCTCCGGGTCAGCCGGAACGGTGAAGGGCGAATAGTTTATCGACTGCCTGGTCACTTCCGGGTCTTTCACCTCGGGCAAGCGGTTCACTTTGCTTGCGTCCTGTACGGTGGGGTCGTATTCGTGTTCCAGCGTCATTTCCCGGTTCAACCGGCTGTCGGGTTCCTGCGCCCGGGAGGAAAGAGCAACGCCCAATAATACGACGATCGTCAAAATCTGTATCCTGTTTGCTTTCATTAGTCTTTTTACTGTTTTAGTTTCCCCAATCGCTGTTCTATCATGCCGGCGATGTCGTCCTTGCCTTTGTAGTTTTTTTGCAGGCTCGTCAGGTATTGGCGTGCTTGGAATTCATCGCCTTTGCGGATGTAAACGTCCGCCTGGAGGATAAATGCCCGCGCCAGCCAGTACTGGTGAGTAGTTCCCTTGCTGATGAAGTCGATGAGTTCCTTCTCGGCTTTACCGGTTTCGTCCCGGTCGAAGTAGGACTGTGCCAGCAGGTACTTGGCTTCGGCACCGTAAACCGTCTGCGTGTTCTTGCTTAGCACGCTCAAATCGGCTTCGGCCTTCTGCTTTTCGTTCAGGGCGATGTGCGACTTGGCACGCAGGTAACGCGCTTCCATTTCAATTTCGGGCGATAGCTTGGCGCTTTTTAGCAGTTCATCGGCAGCCTGTAGCGCTTCCGCCTGCCGGCCGGTGAACTGTGCGCAACGCATGACGCCGAGTTTTGCCGCTTCGCGGTTCTCGACCGATTCGGCGATCTGCTGCAACTGCTTGAAACTGTTCATCGCCGCCGCATAGTCTTTCTCCATATATTCGATTTCCGCTTTCCGCGCCAGCGCGTCTTCCCGGAACTTCGTATCTCCGCCGGCCAGCACTGCGCCGTAGCGTTGCAGGGCTTCCGTATATTCCTTCTGCGAAAAGGCGATTTGCGCCAGGTAGTAATGGGCATTCGCATTGAAGGCGCCGCGCGGGAAGTCGTTCAAGTAACTCCGCAAACTCCTGCGGGCGCCGGCATGATCACCCCGCAAGAACAACTTCTCTGCCGCAAAATACGTCAGCGAATCCTGTTCGTTGACCTCCAACCGCACGCTGCCGCCGAGGGAATTGACGTATGCCGCGTACGAAGCAACATCGTTCATATCCACATAGACCGATCTCAGGTCCTGGAGAGCGATTTTAGCTTCCTCGCTGCCCGGATAGCGCGAGATGACCTTTTGGTATTCGTCGATCGCCCTTTCCGGCCGGTTGCTGTTGAAATAGAGCAAACCCAACTGGAGGCCGGCTTTGCGTGCCAGTGTACCCTGCGGAAAATCCTCAATCAGCCGGTGAAAGGCTTCCGCCGCCTTTTCGGTGTTCTCCAGCAGGACGTAGGAATGTCCCTTTTCAAAGAGCGCGTCGTCGGCGTAAGGCGATTCCGGATATTCGCGAATCAGCCGGTCCATCATGACGATTTTTCCCTGGTAGTCTTTCTGCAACCCAAGCACAAACCCCCTCTGGTAAAGAGCATAGTCGCCGGACGAGGGTTGCAGGGAAGCGGCTTTCGAATAGCTTTCTTCCGCCGCGGCAAACTGCCGGTTATAGAACTGGCAATCGCCAATCCGGTTGTAGGCATCGGCATACGAGGCCGCGGAAAGGTTCTTTTCCAAATCCACATACTGGCGGAAAGCCGGGAGCGCCGATTCATACCGCCGCTGTTTGAAATAACTGTATCCCAAGCCGTAGTATGCCAGCGCATACATCTCGTCCGAACGGTCGCGGGTGTTATTCAAGTAGGCGCGAAAGTCGGACACCGCCTGATTAAAGTCGTTCAGCCGGTAGTAGGACTCGCCCCGCCAGAAATAGGAATTGGCGTAGGCGTTTGCATCCTGTTTCTTCATAGCCAGTGCGCGGTCGAAATAGTCGATGGCCTGTTCCGGGTCCTGATTGGTATAAGCCTGGGTACCCAACTGGAAGAGCACGTTTTGCCGGGCGGCCTGTATTTTTGTACCCGGCCGGTGGATTTTATCCATCGAAGTCAACGCCGCCTCATAGTTTTTGGTCGTCAGGTAAACCTCCACCAGATGGTCGTTGACCTTGTCCGCGTAACGCGATTCGGGAAAATCGTTCAGGAAATCCTCGAAAATCTTCACCGACTCGCCGAAACCGGAAAACGAGGTTTCGTGAATCAGCAGGGCATAATTGTACAGGGCCGTTTCCTGCACCTGTTTGTCAAACGTGGTGGTGGCCGCCCATTCAAACGCCATCCGGGCATTGTTCTTGTCGTCCATATTCAGGTAACATTGCCCGAGGTACAAAAACGCATTCTGGCTCAGCGCATCCTGCTCCTTGACAGTCTCGGAGAATGCCCGGACGGCCTTTTGGTAATCCTCTTTATTATAGTGGCACACACCCAGCAAGTAGAGGTCGCCCCGCATGGGCGCTTCGGCCGATTCCGCGTATTTGCTCAGCAGGGTACGCGCCTTGTCCTGGTTACCCTGATGATAATAGGCATTTCCCAGTACCCGGTATATTTCGGTATTGTTGCTGCTGTTCGGATAGGTATCCAGCAGTTCCTCGCCGCTAACGATGACCTTACCGTACTGATTTTGCAGGAATTGAATCTGGGTAATGTAATACAGGCTCTGTTCGCGGTAGAGCGGTCGGTTCTTCAGTTCGGTAAATTCGTTCAGGGCATTTTTGTGGTTTCCCTGCGCATAGTCGATGTAGGCCAGGTAATAGGACGCCGCCTCGCGGTAGGCAGTCCCGGTTTGCCGGAGGCGGAGGAACTGCGGTTGCGCCGCTTTCAGGTTGTCCAGTTGCAAGAGCGAATAGGCCAGGCGGAAAATATAATCCTCGCGTTGCGCCGGATCGAGCCGGTCCACATCCGACTCGTTCAGCCAGTAGAGCGCCGTTTGGTAAGCGCCTTCGGCAAAGTGAACGGAGCCGAGCAGGAAACAGATTTCATTGCGGTGGCGCGTGTCCGGATACGTCTCCAGATACTGTTCCAGCGTCGTGCCGGCGTCTTTGCGTCCCTGTTCAAAGGCGATGAACGCCAGCATGTAATCCGCCTCCTGTACCCAATCCCGATCGACGGACTGTTCCCTGAAGGCCCTGAGTTTATCAACGCAGCCGGGGTAGTTCTTCAGGTTAAAAAAATCCTTTCCTTCCAAAAACAACCGCTCGGGCGACTCAAACTGCCGGGAACGCTGTCCGAACGCCCCCTGGCACCCCAGGGCCAGACATAACAAAACAAGTATTTTCTTCATATCGCCACCAAAATTTAAACGTACAATCACACCCTCACCCCTTATTAACCACTAATCCTTGCTTTTTGTTTCCCATCCCAGCGCACTGGCGCCCAAGATGGCGGCATCGCTTTCCTTCAGTTCGGAGAACAGCAGTTTCGTCTTGCCTTTGAACACCTTCAGGACGTTTTCCTCCATCGAACGCCGGATGGGATTCATAATCAACTCGCCGGCTTTCGTCAGGCCGCCGAACAGGATGATGGCTTCGGGACTGGAGAAGGCGATGAAATCGGCAAAAGCCTCGCCCAGCATCCGCCCCGTCCTTTCAAAAATATCGACCGAGAGGCGGTCTCCCTTCATAGCAGCCTCGTAAACGTCTTTCGAGGTAATCGTTTCCGGGTCCAGTTCGCGCAGCAGGCTGTAGTCCGTGTGCGTAATCAACCGTTTGCGTGCTGTGCGGGCGACGCCCGAGGCCGAGGTATAGGCTTCCAGACACCCCCGGCGCCCGCAGCCGCAGGAACGTCCGTTGGGGCGGACAATCGTGTGTCCCAGTTCGCCGGCAAAACCGTCATGGCCATACACCAGGTTTCCGCCGATGACAATACCGCTGCCCACGCCCGTGCCCAGCGTAATCACGATAAAATCTTTCATACCCCTGGCCGCGCCGTAGGTCATCTCGCCCACGGCAGCTGCGTTGGCATCGTTCGTCAGCGTCACCGGGATACCGATTTGGTCCGTAATCAATTGTGCCAGGGGGATCCGGCCTTTCCACGGCAAATTCGCCGCAAAGTCGATGTGTCCCGTAAAATAATTGCCGTTGGGAGCGCCGATGCCGATGCCTCTGATTTGCTCCTTGCCGCCCACCTTGCCGGTAATCTCCTGCAATGCCTTCGCCAAAACGGACACATAGTCGTTTACCTCTTCATACTGGCCGGTCTTTTCAATGCAACCGCTCTGCATAATGGTTCCTCTTGCGTCCACGATGCCGAACTTCGTGCTCTGACCGCCTACGTCTATTCCGATAACATACGGTTTCTCCATAATCACTGTTCCTCTACTGTTTAATTATACGATAGTTTACATTTTAAGGGAACAAAGAAAACGTATTTCCGCCAATCATGCAATATGACCGTTCGGCGAAACGGGAAATTGGAAGGTTAATTATTAATTATTAATGATTAATGATTGAGCGGACGCATTCATTGAATGCCCCATGTGATACACTCCTTTATCCAAAAATCGCTATCTTTGCACGATGGAAAAAAGGATTTATACAGTGAAATGCGGCGCAATAGCCCGACATTCCGTGGTCATAGCCGCGGTGATGAAATTGAAAGCCGCG
>JAISOP010000033.1 GCA_031275525.1 Tannerella sp. | reverse complement strand
AGTATCGTAATGCAAAATAAATGATACCGGAACTTTTGATCGCCGGATTAAGATAACGGAAACTGTATGCCGACAGCAAATAGAAACAACCAACCTGTTTTTATTTCCCACAATAATTTGTATTTTATCCGGCTGCAAATGGAGCAATTGTTTTTTAATTATTTCGCTTGACGACCATGGTCCTGCAACCTGCAGATTTTGTCTGCCGTCAAGCCGGTCAGTTCGATGATGTCTTCAAGCGGCATCCCCTTTTTCAGGCAGGCGGCGGCCACTTTTTGCATCCCTTGTTCCTCTCCTTCTTTTCGCCCTTTTTCCATTCCGATCTGTGTCGCGTCGGACAGCACGCTCCGTTCGGTGAGGATGGCGTCCCGGACCAGGTCGTAGGTGTACAGTTGCTCCTTCGTATAGGCACCCACTTCCAAGTACTTGACAGCCTCGCGCGTGTCTTCGTTTTCCAGCAACTCTTCCGGGATTTTTTCCGTGCTCTCGTTTATTTCCGTCAGGAAGCGCAGCCACAACTCGTGCAGTTTCCTCTCCGTGCGGTTTTGCGGTATGAACTTCTTCAACTCAATAAACAGGAACTCCAGGCCCTTGATCTGCTTTCGGGTATCCTTGATGTTGACGATTTTATAGTGATGGTAGTACTCATTCTTCATTTCGGGGGTTTTTTCGAAGTTCTCGTTTACGAAGTTCAGCGCGTAAACAGGCTGCAGCAACTCGTATTTCTCCGCCCTGTCCAGTTGGCGCACGTAGGCCTTTGAGGCATTGAGCAGCACGCGGCTCTTAAAACTTTCCGACCAGTACATCTGCATTTCCACCAGAAACTGCCTGCCCGTCGAATCCGTACACCGTACGTTCACGATCGAATGACGCAGTATTTCGATTTCCGGCGTCAGTTCGCCCGACTGGTATTCAATACTGACCACCCGCTGCGATTCGTCCAGCGGCAACATGCTGTTGATAAGGCTTATGCACAAATGCTTGTGCTCGCCGAAGACGCGTTTGAACGTCAAATCATTTTTCGGATCAAGATAGTGTGCCATTACTTTTCCTTTTTTTATTTTCACGACAAAGTTAATAAAAGGATATGATTCGGGTATATCCGGCGGTAAAAATAACTCCGGTAAATCACCTTAAGTCCACGATTTCCACGCCCGGGTAGTCGGCCGGGGGAAAGGTAAAGGTTTCGTCCGGCAGGTTAAGCCCCGTCTGCATCCGGCTGATCCGGATGAGGCTACGGAGTTTGTTTTTCATTGTCACGGTTATCCTCGCCGGCAGCGAGGTGGCCCGGTCTAACTGCAACTCAACCGTCTCTACCTCCTGATTGCCTTTGGCTGCCAGCGAGACGTCGTCGGCCATTTTCCCCTCGCCGGTCGTGCTTTCGCCGGTATAGGCCGGCTTGAAGTCTTTCTTCCAGGTGCGCAGGAACGTCATCGGATGGGTGAATTGCAGTTCTTCGCCCGAGGGATGGGTGATGTTTACTTCCTTTGTGCGCACCATATAGGTCCACTGCGTCGAGCCGTTGTACCAGGTGCGCGTATCGGGTGTGACGAGCACGAATTTGTCGCCTTTCATCCGAATCGTTCCTTCAAAACTTTCCGAGATATTCCCACCTTCGCTACGAAGGTTTATGATCAACTGTGCCGAAATCCCGCCGGCTTTTTCGTATGCGGCCGCGGCTTTCTCCAGCAGGGCTTCGGCCTTCTGTGCCGTGGCGCAACCCGTTGCCGCCAGCCAGCAGCACGCGATGGTGATCCATTTCCTTTTCATTTCAATCTTGATAATAGGAGTTCCAGTGTATATTCGTCCGGTATCAGCACTTGCCGCGCCTTGCTGCCTTCGGCCGGGCCGACGACGCCGGCGCGTTCCAGTTGATCCATCAGGCGTCCGGCGCGGTTGTGGCCGATGGAAAACTTGCGCTGAATCAACGAAGTCGATCCCTGCTGCTGGATGACAATCAGGCGGGCGGCTTCTTCAAACAGCGGGTCGCGGTCGGACAGATCAACCTCTTCCGCCGCCCGTCCGTCGCCTTCCGGCACAAATTCCGGCAATTCGTAGGCGCTTCCGTATCCCGGCTGCCGGCCGATGAAGGAGGCGATGTTTTCCACCTCCGGCGTGTCAACGAAGGCACACTGTACGCGCGTCATGTCGATACTCCCGCCGGAGAAGAGCAAGTCACCGCGCCCGATGAGCTTGTTGGCGCCCGGCTGGTCGAGAATCGTGCGCGAATCGACCATCTGGGATACGCGGAAGGCGATGCGCGTGGGGAAGTTGGCCTTGATATTACCGGTGATGATGCTGGTGGAGGGGCGCTGGGTGGCGATAATCATGTGGATGCCGATCGCGCGGGCCTTCTGCGCTATCCGCGCAATGGGCATTTCGATTTCCTTGCCCGCCTGCATGATGAGGTCGCCGAACTCGTCGATGACCACCACGATGTAGGGCATGTAACGGTGTCCCTTTTCGGGATTCAGGCGGCGGTTGATGAACTTTTCGTTGTATTCCTTGATATTGCGCACGTGGGCTTTGGTCAGCAACTCGTAGCGGTCGTCCATCTCCTTGCAGAGCGAATTGAGGGTATGAACCACCCGTTTGAAGTCGGTGATGATAGCTTTCTCTTCGTCCGGCAGTTTAGCCAGGTAGTGGCATTCTATCTTGCTGTAGATACTAAATTCTACCATCTTGGGATCGACGAGCACCAGCTTCATTTCCGCCGGGTGCTTCTTGTAGAGCAGGGAGGTGATGATGGCGTTCAGCCCGACGGACTTGCCCTGTCCCGTGGCGCCGGCCATCAGCAGGTGAGGCGCCTTGCAGAGGTCGAACATGAATACGTCGTTCGTTATCGTACGCCCCAGCGCAATGGGCAGGTCGAACTTGCTTTCGTTGAACTTGCGCGAGGCAATCAGCGGATGCATGGATACAATCTGCGCATCCTTGTTGGGCACTTCAATGCCGATGGTTCCCTTGCCGGGCATGGGCGCAATGATACGAATGCCCAGGGCCGAGAGCCTCAGGGCAATGTCATCCTCCAGGTTCCTGATTTTCCGGATGGGCACCCCGACGGCCGGTATGACTTCGTAGAGCGTCAGCGTCGGCCCCACGGTCGCGTTGATGGAAACGATGTGGATGCCGAATTCTTCCAGTGTCTGCCGGATACGTTTCTTGTTATCGTTTTGTTCTTCGTTGTTGAAGACCTGCGCCTGGTCGTATATTTTCAGCAAATCCAGCGTAGGGAAACGGTAGTTCGACAAGTCCAGCCGCGGGTCGTACTCGCCCCGCTGCGATTCGTCATACGGGTCTTCGTCATCATCCATGGGCGAATGCGGCGGACGCGGCAACGACGGCTGAACCGGCAGCCCGTCGCCACCGGACGGTTTATACGGTTCCGCATCGCCGGCAGCTACGGTGATGGTAAATTCTTCATCGTCGTTTACCGAAATAGCCGACGACCTGTCTTCCGGCCGTTTCGGCAGAGAATCTTTGTCCTCCTCCTCTGCCTCGCCGTCCTCTTCGTCGTCTTGCGGTTCGGGACGTTTTCGCATTTTCGGTTTCGACCGGCTCCACTTCCAATTCCAATTCCACTTGCGTTCGAGCCACTCCAGCGAAAAGGCCCTCTGCAACACGGGGACGACCTTCGCGCTCAAACTGACGGCAATAACCAGAAAACCGACCATTAACAGGAGAATCACGCCCGGTTTTCCGAAATTCCGGATGAGCATCTCCGAGAGATAAAATCCCTGCCGTCCGCCCAGGAAAAGGAAAGAATCTCCGTCATTCCTCATAAAGACAAACGACAATAACAGGGAACTCCACAACAGCATGGCCGTGCACAGCAGGAAACGCTTAAGCAGGGATAGCCGGCAAATCTTCATCCACTTCGCTCCCAGCGAACCTAAATAAAACAGGATGAAAAAAGAGGGGATTCCGAACCACCGGTTCATCAGCAAATCGGCGATGTAGGCGCCACGGATGCCGGCCCAGTTACTCACCTGTCGATTACCGGCGAGCAAGTCCCCGATCGGGATATTTTCGATCGCACTCTGGTCGGCGGCGCCCGTAAAGAAAAACGAGAGCCACGCAATCCCCATGTACATCACCAGAAAACAGAGGGCCAACCCCGTCAGGAAATGCACGCGCTCATTCGTAACAAATGTGTCAAGCCATTCCCAAAAGCCATCCATGCCATTCCCTGAATGCTTTCTTTTCGTCGATTTCTTTGCCATATCTGTTTCTGCGGAATATCTAATTACGCACAAAATTACGCGAAAAATTTGGATTGTCAAGCAGATGGACAAAAATCAAGGCAGCCCTTGCCGGACCTTTCAAACGGTCGCGAATTTCAAACCGGTGAAAGTATCCCCTTTCTGATATTAACACTAAAACATGTTGTATAACACAATAAAAAAGGAGGGATATATTAAAAAGATTTCAGAAATTTGCAGCGTTCAACAATCCTTTACACAGTAAAGGGCTTTTTTTAGCAGGTAACAGAGACGGGATGCTGTTATTAAAACAGGAAGAGCAGGTGAACATGAAATAAGAGCCATAATTTTATAACACCTTTTACCATGCGGAAGCATAAATGATTCAATGCGAAGAGACGTCTTCTCATTGAATCATTTTTTATGAAGGGGTTGTCCGGAAATAAACCCTCCAAATTTACGGTTCATTCTTTTTTTGAGGCGCTATGAATGTTACGCATCCCTTTGTCATCCATTCGCCATTCCCCCACTGAGGCCTGCGGATGAAGAGGTTTTTCCTTTTCTCAAACCGCTCTGTATCAGACCGCCATTACATCTGCCGGCAGATATGCATTACATCTGCCGGCAGATATGCATTACATCTGCCGGCAGATATGCACTATATCTGCCGGCAGATATGCACTATATCTGCCGGCAGATATGCATCATGGAAGCCGCCTGTCCGGGGAAGGCGGCAGGGCTGACGCATCTAAATTTATTTTCAGTTATGCATAAACGAGCTATCTTTCCGCCCAAAAAGCATATGAAAAGTCCCCTGAGTTATTTTTCGGATTTAACAGACCCTCGTGTTGC
>JAISOP010000032.1 GCA_031275525.1 Tannerella sp. | reverse complement strand
GTTCATTCGCGTACATTTCTTTTCTTTTTCTGCGGAGCGTTGGGCGTTTTTAGAGGTTCACTTATTTTTTACACGTTACTTAATAGAATAAGAATGACCTTTGCCGAAGAAACAAAGAGGGTATGGCTATTGATTCGTTCTGACACGCCCTCTTCTTTTTCTTAACCCAACTTGCGTATTACCTTAAATTCGCGGACCTGCGTGGCATCACAGCGGGACTACCGGATATTTGCACGAATGATGCCGGCCGGAAGGGTGACGACCTGTTCCTTCTGATTGCGGAAGACGGTCATTTGCAGCGGAGCCTTCAGGTTGGCGCCGGCTATGGCATGGAAGAGGTCGGTCAGATTGTTCACCGGCTTGCCTGCCAGTCCCAGAATCACATCGTTCGACCTGATCCAGTCGATCAGCGGCGCCCCGTAGGCGGCTACGGCAATGACATATACCCCCCGTTCCGAATCCATACCGGTGGCCGACCGTTCGCCGAGGCTTTCCAGGTTTTTGAGTTGTACACCTTCCCAGGTGATTTTTTCAGCGCCGGAAACGCCGGCGTGACCGACCGGAACCGGCATGACAGGCTGTTCGGCCAGCGCTTTCAGGCGTCCGGAGACGACGCCGAAGCGGTGCATGTCGAAATTCCGGAATCCCGTGCGGAAAATCTCCGTCGCCTCGCCGGATACCCGGAAGTCGCCCGACGCCGGGTCAACAAACGGCACTCCGCAAACCGGCGAATGCGCATCCGTGCCGTACTCCTGCGAAACCCTCCACGCCAGGCTGTCGGTAAAGATATTGAAGTCAATCAGCGTGCCCCCGGCGTCGCTCCCGGGAGGCAGGATGGACTCGTAGGGCTGCATGACGATGTTGCGCGTAAAGACGGTACCGTTCCCGCCGAACCATACGTGACGGTGAAAGGTACAGTTAACCAGGATATTGTTTTCCACCACGCGATAGAAACCCTCCCTGAGTTTCAGCCCTCCGTTCAGGCAAAGGTTGTTGCAGATAAGGTAGTTGGAGGAGCCGTCGTCAAGGTCGATGTCCCACCCGCGGTCGCAGCGGAAGCGGTTGTTACGTATCGTCACCGTTTCGAGGGCGTCGGCCAGAACCAGTTGCCGGTGGCCGGCCTCCGCCAGCAAGGAGTCGAGCGTCCGGCGCGAGGGATGCCAATAGCGGTCCCGGCCCCAGGAATTGAATGAACCGTGGTCGCCCGTCTCCCTGACGGTGTTGAACACGTCGTTAAACTCAAGGACATGCCCGCCCCACGTGCCCTCGCTGATGTTGATTCCGGCTCGCGGCGTGTCGTAGATGCTGTTGTGGCTCACCGTGATGGCGCGGCACATCGAGAGTTGCACGCCCGTTGTCTGTTTTTCATACAGTCCGGTGCGGTGAATCAGGTTATCGTGCACGCGGCAGTCGGCCGGGTAGTTGTCCGACGCAGGGCCATACGCCCGGTCTATTTCCGCCGCGGGTACAAACTCCGTATAGGCGAAGCTGGGGGAACGCACGGCGCCGGGATCGCCGACGAAACAAACGGCGCTGGCGCCGATACGGGTAAAGTGCGAGCCTGACACTTCGCCGTAGCGGTTGTAGCGGCTGAAAAAGACGGCATTTCCCCCCAGGTTGTAGAGGTTGCAATTTTTCAGGCTGCAATGTTCCGTTCCCTCGAAGAAGACGGCGCCGTTGCGGCAGATTGTCCAGTCGGAGCGGAGCAGCGGTTCATAAGCATCCATGAACGTGCGCAGGGTTTGCGTCAGGTCGATTCCCTCGACGGTGATGTTGCGCACGGGCGTCGAACGGTCTCCGCAAAACTCAATCAGGCGCCTGGTTTGCGGGCTTTCAAACGTCGCGCTGTTCACGTCCTCGCCCTCCGGCGGGAAGTAATACAGCATCGACCGGGCGTCGTCGTAGAACCATTCGCCGGGCGTGTCCAGTTCCTCAAAGATGTTTTCCACCATCCGGTTGACGGCGTGCAGCGCCCCGGAAGGCCGGTTGTTTTGCCAGCCGCCCTCCGTCCGGAGGTTGCCCTTCCGGTCGCTGCCGGTGATCCGGTAGTGGAAATCGCCCCAGTCGCTGCCGTGCATGGCGTGGAGATAGCCTCCGGCGGGATTTTTCCAGGTTTTCACCCGTGCCGGCGCCGTGGCGTCGGCCGCCGTTCCGTTGAAGCGGATCGCTGCCGGATCATAGTTCGGATAGCGTGCCATGGGACGTATTTCGCCGTTTACGATCAGCATATCCATCAGCGGACGCCCGGAAATGCGGGTTTTCAGGATGCCGTTCCTGTGGGGCTGCCATTGCAGGCTGTCCAGGGTGACGCTGCCGCTGAGGATCACCTTTTCGCCCGGAAAGGCTTTAAGGGTCAAAATTTTGTCTAAGGAGCCGTCTTCCGGGGTAAACCGGAGGGGAACGGCCAACCGGTAGGTAGCTTCCCGGAGGATAATATCCACTTCGCCCTGCGTTTTCCGGGCTTCGGCCAGCGCCTTTTCGACGGTCCGGAAGGGCTGCCGCCGACTGCCCTCGCCACCGTCATGGCCCGAAGGCGATACGTAAAATTGCGTCTGCGCCTGCAACGCGACACATACGGCGAACGGCAACAGCCAGCAAAGGCCTGTCCATCTTCTTCGATTCTTTTTTGTCATAGTGATCAGTATTTATATATGTATATAAGTCCCGCAAATGTACCGGATATATTTCAGGGAACCTCGAAAATTCAAAGATTCAAAAAAACGAGCCTTTTGAATGATTGAATGATTGAATTTTTGAATTTTTGAATCTGCCTTATTTCGGGAACCTCTAAAAACTCCCAATGCTTCGCTACGCTCCGCAGAGAAAGGAAAAAAACTGTCCGCGAATGCACGCGAATGAACGCGAATAAAATTATTCGCGGACATTCGCGGACCAATTCTTTTTTTCTGCGGAGCGTAGCGTAACATTGGGAGTTTTTAGAGGTTCCCTGAAATGAAATCCGACGTGTCGGAAAGTCTCTCAAAACATTTGAAATGAAATCCTGCGTGCAGGAATCTTTCTTGAAACGTTCAAAATGAAATCCTACATGCAAGATTCTCTTTTGAAACGTTCAAAATGAAATCCGACGCGTCGGATGCTTTCCCGCAAGTTGCGAGAGGGGAAAAAAAGACAGCTCCACGTATCATGAGTGAATCATTCGCGGACCTTTCTCCATATTTGGTGGCAAAAACTGTTTTATGGCATAAAAATAATACCTACTTTTGCGGCGAAATTATCAATGACATCCTTTTAATTATACATGACAACTGTGATTAAAATCAAAAAAGGCCTGGACATCCACCTGAAAGGTAAGGCATCCGAGGTGTTGATGAAGGCTGCGAAGTCCGACAGTTACGCGATTGTCCCCGACCATTACACAGGCATCACACCCAAAGTGACGGTTCGTCCGGGTGACCGGGTGAAAGCCGGTTCGGTACTGATGATCGACAAGCATTTTCCCGAAATCCGGTTCGTATCGCCCGTAAGCGGGGAGGTTGTGGCAGTCCTCCGCGGCGAGAAACGCAAGGTGTTGCGCATCGTGGTGAAGCCCGACGAAAAAATCGAATACGTACCTTTCCCGGTAAAGGCAATAGCCTCTTTGAGCGGCGAGGAAATCAAGGCGCTGCTGCTCGAGGCCGGTTTGTGGCCCTACATCAAGCAACGGCCCTACGACCGCATTGCCTGGCCGGACGCTACGCCGCGCGACATCTTTGTGACGGCCTTCCAATCGGCGCCGCTGGCCCCCGATTTTGATTTTGTTGCACGCGATGAAACCGATGCCTTTCAGACCGGACTGGACGCCCTGGCCAGGCTGACGCCCGGAAAAGTGTACGTGGGCCTTAAAAAAGGCGCAACCCTACGGCCTGAGCGCGTGGAAGTCGTCGAACTGGACGGGCCGCATCCCGCAGGCAACGTGGGCGTGCTGATCAATCACATCCGTCCGGTCAACAAGGGCGAGGTCGTCTGGACGCTGAATGCGGCGGACGTGCTGTTTATCGGGCGGCTGTTTCTCACGGGCATTACCGATTTCAGCCGCCTGACGGCGCTTACGGGATCGGAAATGGCTACGCCGGGATACGTGAAAGTCATTGCCGGCTGCACCATCGACAGCCTGACGAAGGGCCGGGTAGCGTTCGACGGCCGGCATGTCCGGCTGATTAGCGGCAACGTGCTGACGGGTACCAAAGTCACACCGGAGGACTACCTCGGCGCATACGATAACCAACTTACCGCCATCCCCGAAGGCGACGAAACGGACGAATTCCTGGGCTGGGGAACGCCCGGTTTCGGGAAATACAGCGTCAGCCGCTCCTATTTCACTTGGCTGACGGGCAAAAACAGGGAACATGTCATCGACGCACGTATCCGCGGCGGACGGCGTGCCATGATTATGTCGAACGAATACGACCGGGTGTTCCCGATGGACATCCTGCCCGAATACCTGCTGAAGGCCATCATCGCGTTCGACATCGAAAAGATGGAAAACCTCGGCATCTACGAAGTGGCGCCCGAAGATTTTGCGCTGTGCGAGTTTGTGGACACGTCGAAAATCGAACTGCAGGAAATCGTCCGCAACGGACTGGATTTGCTGTACAAGGAAATGAATTCATAACTCACCTAAAAATAGATTCAGATTGAAAGCATTAAGGAATTTTCTCAACAGGATGAAACCTGCTTTTGAGGAAGGCGGGAAACTGTCTGCCTTGCGTTCCGTGTTTGAAGGATTTGAGACCTTTCTGTTTGTCCCGAACGAAACTTCCCGGTCGGGCGTGCACATCCACGACAGCATTGACTCGAAACGTACCATGATCGTCGTCGTCGTCGCATTGATGCCGGCGCTGCTTTTCGGTATGTACAACACCGGATACCAGCACAACCTCGCCACCGGCATCGCGGCCTCGTGGGGGATCACTTTTCTGTACGGTTTCCTGACCGTGCTGCCGAAAATCGTCGTTTCCTACGTCGTCGGGCTGGGCATCGAGTTCGTTTCCGCCCAGATAAAGAAGGAGGAAATACAGGAAGGCTTCCTCGTATCGGGGATGCTGATCCCGATGATTGTGCCGGTGGACACGCCGCTGTGGATGATTGCCGTGGCGACGGCCTTTGCCGTGGTTTTCGCCAAGGAAGTGTTCGGCGGAACGGGATATAATATATTTAATGTAGCGCTGGTGACGCGCGCGTTTCTGTTTTTCGCCTATCCGGCGGCCATGTCGGGCGACAAGGTGTTTGTCCGCACGGCCGACACGTTCGGGCTGGGCGCCGGCACGCCGATCGACGGCTTCTCGGGCGCTACGCCGCTTGGACAAATTGCTACGGCGTCGAAAGACCTGATTGGATCGTTTCAGGCGGTGGACGTGCTGAACCGGCCGCTATCGACGATAGACATGGTGATCGGCCTGATCCCCGGCTCCATCGGCGAGACATCCGTCATTGCCATCCTGCTGGGCGCGGCCCTCCTGTTATATACGGGCATAGCAAGCTGGAAGACGATGTTGTCCGTCTTTGTCGGCGGCGCGGTGGCGGCCTACGGGTTCAACCTGATAGGAACGACGGTCGCAATGACCGTCTCGCCGCTCGAACACCTGGTTCTGGGCGGGTTTGCCTTCGGCGCCGTCTTCATGGCGACCGACCCCGTCACTTCGGCACGTACCGAAACAGGCAAGTACATCTACGGCTTCCTTGTCGGCGCAATGGCGATTGTCATTCGTGTACTCAATCCGGGTTATCCCGAAGGCATGATGCTCGCCATCCTGCTAATGAATACGTTTGCGCCGCTGATTGACTATTTCGTGGTTGACGGCAACGTGAAACGCCGCCTGAGAAGAGTTCCTGTTGAAAAGTAATCATCAAAAGCATAAAAATGAATGAAGTTAGAACCATAGTGGTATGGGCAGCGGCAGCGGTTGTGATGCTGGGATTTGCGGCCTGTAAAAAGACCCGTTCCAACGCCGAACGGCTTGCCGAAACCGAGATGCAGGACGCCCGCGCCACAGAAGATTCTCCGCTTGGCGGGGGACAAGTCCTTCCGGACGGCGAATCAACAACAACGACGGACACGCAGGACGCCAGCCAGCCCGGCCGGAAAGTGTTTTCTGCCGACCAGGCGGTCATCTTTTATAACTTTGAAGGGAAAGATAATACGATTCTCACCTTCGACCACAACGGCCAACGTATGCGCTGGGATACGGATTACGGAAAAAACGGACACATGGCGATTATCGTTGACGAGGTGAACCGGACTTATACGCTGGGAACTTCGGGGACGTGGGTAGATATGCCTTATGAGAATGATTTAATAGAGCGTGTGTTTGCCCTGTTCCTGTTTCACGACGAACTTTACAGCCAGGTACCCGGATATACGCGCTTACCCGACGAAACGATCGCCGAACAGTCCTGTACGATGATATCGTACCCTGTTTTAGACCACTGTTCCCAAAAATACGGCGGATGGCACGGCGTGCTCATGCTGAATGAAAATTGCGGAAAAGTTTCCCGGAAAGCAACCGGCGTCCGCCTCGACGTTCCCGAAAAAGCATTCACCCAAACAATGGATATGTTCAATTGAATCCCTTATTATGAACAGAGACAGTAATATTTATACCCTCATCTACGCTTCCGTCATGGTGGTGCTGGTTGCCATCCTGCTGGCCTTCACTTCCGAAGCGCTCAGGAACAGGCAGCGGTTGAACGAAGAGGCCGACAAGCGGCAGCAAATCCTCCGGTCGATTCACGTGTCGGTGTCGGGCAGCGAGACCGAAGCCAAATACAACGAACTGATTCGGGAGGCATATCTCGTGAACGACGCCGGCGAAAAAACGGAAGGCGACGCTTTTGCCCTCGACGCCCTGAAAGCCTTTGAACAGCATACGTATCCCGTTTTCGAGGCGCATGTGGACGGACAGATAAAATACATCATGGCGCTACGCGGCAAAGGA
The DNA here is from genome assembly GCA_031275525.1 of Tannerella sp. Lineage (GTDB taxonomy): Bacteria > Bacteroidota > Bacteroidia > Bacteroidales > Tannerellaceae > Tannerella. The sequence goes on along the minus strand of JAISOP010000032.1, from coordinate 677 downwards.
CTCTGGGGCCCCATCTGGGGATATATCTCCGTCAATGAGGACCGGAACACCGTCTTCGGCGCAGACTTCAGCCATGCCGGGGAAACGCCGGGACTGGGCGCCGAAATCACCACGATGATGTTCACCGACCGCTTCAAGGGCAAACAAATCTTCAAGGACGGCGCGTTCAAGAGCATCGCCGTCGTCAAGCCCGGCCGCACCGGCCAGGGACAAGACTATGTGGACGGCATCTCCGGCGGCACGCTAACAAGCAATGGCGTCAACGACATGCTGTTCGCGAGCCTCAAGAGTTATACCGCATTTTTAAAATCGAAATAAACGAAAGTGTATATGGGATTTTTAGATAACAAAAACAGGGAGATTCTTTTAGGCCCGTTGAGCCGTAACAATCCGGTCATCATCCAGATGCTCGGGATCTGTTCGGCGCTGGCTGTGACGGCCAAACTCGAGCCGGCCATCGTGATGGCGCTGTCCGTGACGGCAGTCATGGCCTTTTCCAACGTCATCATCTCGCTCCTGCGCAATACCATTCCGAACCGCATCCGCATCATTGTACAACTGGTCGTGGTGGCGGCGCTGGTAACGATTGTCAGCGAAATACTGAAAGCCTTCGCCTACGACGTGAGCAAACTGCTCTCCGTTTACGTCGGGCTGATTATCACAAACTGTATCCTGAT
>JAISOP010000319.1 GCA_031275525.1 Tannerella sp. | reverse complement strand
GATTAACAAATTAACAAGTAAGGAAATGGAAGAATATAGAACAAGTATTTTTGAATACGACAGTGTTAAAAATGCAATCGCATACAGCGAACAGAAAGCTATGGAGAAAGGCATAAAGACAGGCATGAAGAAAGCACGTATCGAAACGGCAAAAGAGTGCTTTCGAGCAGGATTGCCGGTCGAATTGATTGCAACTGTTACCAAACTCAGCATGGAACAGATACAAAGATATACTGAAGAATTAAACCTTGCGATAAACAAAATGATGAAAAGAACCGGATTTATTTGGATAGCCTGCGCCCTTTTCCTGCTCTCGTGCAGCGGAGAAATGCGGCTGCATGTGGCGCCCGGCGGCGACGACAGCCATGCCGGGACATCGTCCGAACCACTCCGGACGTTTGAGGGAGCACAGCGTGCCGTGCGTGCGGCGCTGAAAAAGAAGCCCGGACGGAAAGTAACCGTCCTGTTCAGGGACGGCGAGTATCCGGTAGAACAGGCAGTCAGCCTGACGGCCGAAGACTCCGGCACGCCGGATGCGCCCGTGGTTTACCGGGCGGCAGACGGCGAAACGCCTGTTTTCACCGGCAGCAAAAAGTTGGCGCAATGGACGAAGGCCGCCGCTACGGAAACGCTGGAACGGCTGGAGGCTCCGGTGCGCGACCGTATCTACGTGACCGACCTCCGCACGGCGGGTATCACCGACTTCGGCGATCCGACAGAAGCCGGCAAGCGTCCCGAACTGGTATGCAACGGACAGTTGCAAACGCTGGCGCGTTGGCCAAACGAAGGTTTTGTCAGGGCGGGACGGGCAAAAGGCGCCACACCGCTTCCCGAAACCTATGTAAAGAAACACGGTACGCGGGAAGGCATTTTCGAGTACATGAACCCCGTCCAGGACCGCTGGGCAGCCGAGGAGGATGTCCGGCTGGGAGGTTACTGGTATTGGGATTGGAGCGATGAATTCCAGTCCGTGGAACGCTGGGACGCCGCCACGCGCACGGTATATCTGCGCGAACCTTACCATAACTACGGTTTCGGGGACAGCCTGCGCTACTTCGGGCTGAATCTGTTCTGCGAAATCGACCGTCCCGGCGAGTGGTACCTGAACCGTGCGACGGGAAAACTTTACTGGTATCCGCCGGAAGGCATCGACCCGGCCAAGGCGGACGTCCGGCTGACCTGTTTCGCCGGGCCGTACATGCTGACCTCCGACGGCTGTTCACATCTCACACTCGAGGGACTGACTTTCCGTGAGGGGCGCGGCACGGCGCTCCTGATCCGGGGCGGTACGCACAACCTGCTCTCCGGCTGCCGGATCGAACGCTTCGGACGCGACGGCGTACACATCGAGGAGGGTACGGAACACGGCGTGACCGGCTGTTACTTCTCGACCCTCGGACACGGCGGCTTCAAAATCACCGGCGGCGACCGCCGGACGCTTGCCCCGGCCGGACATGTCGTCGAACATACGGTGGTGGAGCATTTCTCCCTCTTCCAACGCACCTACGAACCGGCTGTCCACCTGATTGGCTGCGGCATCCGCATCGCCAACAACCGTTTCCGCTATTCTTCCTCCTCGGCCATGCGGCTCGATGGCAACGACTTTATCATCGAATACAACGAAGTCAGCCACGTGGTCAATGAATCGGACGACCAGGGGGGGATCGACATGTGGTACAACCCCTCGTACCGGGGCGTTGAGATACGCCACAACCGCTGGTCGGACATCTCCGGCGGTACGCGCCACGGCGCGGCGGGCGTCCGCTTCGACGATATGATTTCCGGTATGCTGGTTTACGGCAACCTGTTCGAGCGTTGCGGGGCACACGACTTCGGCGGCGTGCAGATTCACGGCGGCAAGGACAACCTTCTCCAGAACAACATCTTCTATCACGGCCCCTTTGCCGTCAGTTTCTCGCCCTGGAGCGAAGAGCGCTGGCTAAGCGCACTGGAGAATCCGGTCATACAGGAAAAGTTGTACAAAGAGGTTGACATCCGCTCGGAAATCTATCAGCAGAAATATCCCGAACTGAAAAACCTCCGGCAGGGCGTCAATATAAACACCGTGGCCGATAACCTGGTGATTTCCTGCGACCAAATATACCGGAACCGGCCGGAGGCGCTCGTCGAGCGCAACAACACGCTACTGGATTCCGAAGGCAAGCCTATCGAAGCTTTCTGTACGGACGAGCTACTGGCCAAATACGGCCTGCAACCGATACCCGTAGCCGCCATTGGCCCCAAAAACAACCGGTGGATAAAAGATAATCCAATGATTCAATGAACATAGAACGTAGTAAATGGAGCATGGAACGGCCGGCAACCGTCCGCCCTAACAGCGGACGGCGCCGGCCAAAAACAGGGTGCCTTCCAAATGGTCGCAAAACAGGATGGCTTTCAGCAGACCCTTATTTTCCGCAAGTCCCCGTAGCCGGCAACGCTTTTTCCTCTCTCCTCCCTGTTCCCTTCTCCCATTCTTGGGGAAAGGAGATAAACAAGGGTAAAGGAGGAAGAGCATTTCCCGGGCCACGAAGGGATATTGGAAGGAATAAAGGTTTTGAAAGCCGGTGTGACATGCTGAAAGGCTCCCATTACATACGCATGATTCATGAAAACGGCGATGTGCGTTTGGGTAAAACCAGCGTGATTCATGAAAACCGGTTATCTATTTTGCTTTACAATACTTCGCGCGGCATAGATTCGTGTAAGAACCGTGCTGTTTTTACGAATACACAGTGTATTTTTCGTCCCGGAGTCTCCGGGAAAGAAAATACACAGTGTAGCTGGCGTCCCGGAGTGTCCGGGAACAAAAATACACAGTGTATTTTTCGTCCTGGAGTCTCCGGGAAAGAAAATACACAGTGTAGCTGGCGTCCTGGAGTGTCCGGGAACAAAAATACACAGTGTAGCTGGCTTTTTGAACTCTCCGACAGCGGGAAATGCCGCAATATTTCCCGTTCCGGAGATGGAATCTTTGAACCGGGGTGCATTTCAAATGGTCGCGAAACCGGAGGTCCATTCGCAGACCCTTGTTTTGCGCACCCCCCCGTAGCCCGCAATGCCTCTTCCCCTCCCCTCCTTATTCCCTTATCCCATTTTCGGGGAAAGGAGATAAACAAGGGTAAAGGAGGAAGGGAATTTCCCGGGTTACGAAGGGAACATGGAAGGAATAAAGGTCTTGAAAGCCGGTGCGACAACCTGAAATGTTCCCTGCAAGAAATTACGCTATTTATGAAATAGTTTAGTCGGAAAAATGGCCATTAAGTTTCAATATAACAAGACATCGCTCCAACAGTTGGAGAAGCAACTAAAGATGCGCGAGCGTTCGTTGCCAACCATCAAGAGCAAGGAGAGCGCCCTGCGCATGGAGGTGACGCGCACCAAAGACGAGGTGCACGCGCTGGAACTTCGGCTCGAAAACGAAATCCGCAGATACGAGAACATGGTAGTCCTGTGGAACGAGTTCCAGCCGGACCTGATCCGTGTCAGGGACGTATCGCTTTCGACGAAAAAAATTGCCGGTGTCGTCGTTCCCGTGCTGGGAAACATCGACTTCGACATCCAACCCTACAGCCTGTTCAACCGGCCCGCGTGGTTCACCGACGGCATCGAACTGCTAAAGGGACTGGCGCGAACGGGTATCGAAGCCGAGTTTTCGATGACGAAACTGAAGCTGCTGGAACATGCGCGGAAGAAAACGACGCAGAAAGTGAATCTGTTCGAGAAAGTCCAGATTCCGGGCTACCGGGACGCCATCCGCAAGGTGAAACGCTACATGGAAGACGAACAGAGCCTGTCCAAAGCTTCGCAGAAGATCATGCGCACCAATCAGGAAAAACGGGAGCAAAAAGAGGAGGCAGCCGTATGATAGTAAAAATGAGCAAATACGCCTTTATGGTGTATCACAAGGAATATGAACCGTTTCTGGAGCGGCTGCGCGAGATTGGAGCCGTACATATCCGGGAAAGGGAGCCGGCCGGCGATGTGACGGAGATTCAGCAGTTGACGGCCGAACGCAAACGCCTGCGGACGCAGTTGCTTTTCCTCGAAAAACGGCAAGGCGAAGCGTCGGCAGAAGACAAAGCGAACCGGCGAACGCCGGCGCCGGCGCGTCGCCTCACGAAAGAAGAAGGCGCCGCCCTGCTGAGCGAAATCGAACAAACCGTCGAACAACTGGCGAAGCAAGAGGCCGTCCGGCAGTTGCTGGAAAAGGACATCGACGCGCTACGGCCGTGGGGCGAGTTTGATGATGCCGGCATCGACCGGCTGCGGCAGGCCGGCTATGAAGTGACGTTTTTCACCTGCCCGGACTCCGGGTTCGATGCGGCATGGGAAGACCGCTATCATGCGATTCGCATCAACCAGGTGCAATCAACGGTTTATTTCCTCGTCATCACCCCGGCAAACACGCCACTTGAAATCAATGCCGAACGTGTCAGCCTGCCGGAACACGGCCTGCGCAAACTCCGCGAACGCATGGCGGCGGAACAGGCTCATACGGCCGAACTGAACCGGAAACTGACGGAAATTGCTTTCAACGACTATCTTTCGCTGAAAAGCTACGACAGCCTGCTGCTGAATGAGGCGGAGGCGGAAAACGTACGCCTGTACACGGGCAGGGAGGCGGAGGACAAACTGCGGCTGCTCGAAGGATGGATCCCGGCGGCGAAGGAAAAGGAGATGGAACAGGCGCTGGCGGAGGGAGGTTATTATTTCCGGAAACTGGAAGTGACGCCCGATGACAACGTGCCTATCCAGTTCCGCAACAATGCCTTTGCACGCCAGTTTGAACCGATTAGCCGCCTGTATATGTTGCCGAAGTACAACGAACTGGACATGACGCCCTTTCTGGCGCCCTTTTTCATGGTCTTTTTCGGGCTGTGCCTGGGCGATTCGGGTTACGGGCTGTTGCTGGTGCTGATCGCCACGGGCGCGAAACTGTTTATGTCCGGGAAGCTGCCGGACTCGATGAAGTCCGTACTTTCGCTGGTACAGATTCTGGGGACATCGACGCTATTTTGCGGACTGCTGACCGGCGCGTTTTTCGGTATGAACATATATGAATGGGGCATCCCGGCGCTGGACCGGCTGAAGGAACGGGTGGCGCTGGATAATAGTCAGATGTTCATGCTGGCGCTACTGCTGGGGGTTGTGCAGATTCTCTTCGGCATGGGCCTGAATGTAGCCAACCGGATGATACAGTTCGGTTTTGTCCACGGGCTGTCCACCCTGGGATGGATGATCCTGCTGGTAAGCATCGGTGTGGCCAACCTGTTCCCGGGCGTAATGCCGCTGTTCGGAACCGTGCACTCCGTGGTCGCAGGAATCGCCGCCGTGTTGATTTTCTTTTTCAATTCACCGGGGAAAAACATTTTCCTGAACATCGGGCTGGGCGTATGGGATACCTATAACATGGCGACCGGGTTGCTGGGCGACGTCCTGTCGTATGTCCGGCTGTTTGCGCTCGGACTCTCGGGCGGTATCCTGGCCAGCGTCTTCAACAGCCTGGCCGTGGGAATGCGTCCCGACAACGTTGTATTAGGCCCCCTGGTCATGGTGTTGATCCTTCTCATTGGGCACGCGCTCAATATCTTTATGAATGTACTGGGCGCCGTCGTACACCCGATGCGTCTCACCTTTGTGGAGTTTTTCAAGAACGCCGGATACACGGGTGGCGGCAAAGCCTATCATCCCTTTAAATGGAATTATTAATCAAGTAACAATACATAATTTTTATATCTATGGAAATGAATTTATTATTAGCGTATGCAGGTATTGCCGTGATGCTCGCCCTGTCGGGCATCGGAAGTGCATACGGAGTCACGATTGTAGGGAGTGCGGCGGTAGGCGCAATGAAAAAGACCGACGGCGCATTCGGCAATTTTCTGGTACTGACGGCGCTTCCCGGCACGCAAGGTTTATATGGATTTGCAGGATACTTCATGTTTCAGAACATTTTCGGCCTTCTTACATCCTCCATTACGGGCCTCCAGGCGGCAGCCGTTTTTGGCGCCGGCGTGGCGATGGGATTGGTCGGCATGTTTTCGTCCATCCGCCAGGGCAAAGTCTGTGCCGACGGTGTAGCAGCCATGGGACAAGGACATGACGTGTTTACAAATACACTGATTCTGGCCGTATTTCCCGAACTATACGCCATCGTTGCGCTGGCTGCCGTCTATTTGATAGGCGCTGCTGTCGTGTAATGGAGCCTTTTGCACCCCCCAAACGCTACGCTACGCTCCGCTGAGAAAGAAAAAATGGTCCGCGAATGAACGCGAATAAATGATTCGCGGATATTCGCGGACCTTTTCTTTTTTTCAGCGGAGCGTAGCGTACGCATTTGATAAGATAGCTGAAAGAGAAGACATTTTCCATGCTTGTGTGCTCCGACCCTTTGTGTCAATTATGGCTTGCGGAATGAATTTTTCGTTTAACTTTGTGCCGCAAATTAAGCTACTGTTGGACTTAAAGGAGATTGACATAACGGATATATTGCCGCAACGCCCCCCTTTTATTATGGTGGATCGATTGACATACTATGACCCGCGAAAGGCGACTACGCTGTACACCGTTCGCGAGGGTCATTTTTTTTGTGCCGGCGGCAAGTTCGAAGAGGCCGGGCTGGTGGAGAATATCGCCCAAACCTGCGCGGCACGTACGGGCTACAAAACCAAATACGATCCGCAGGGCGATAACACCATCAAAATCGGATTCATCGGCGCTATCAAAAAGATGGACATCCGGCGCGCCCCGCATACGGGCGAGCAGTTGGAAACAACCATCGTCGTGGTGGAAGACGTCTTTTCCACCATATTGGTAGAAGCCAAAGTGGAAATCGGCGGCGAAGTGATTGCCACCTGTGAGATGAAGCTATTCCTAACCCCCATAAGCGCCGGATGATGGGGGAAACGCACCTGCAAACGTCGAAGGAAATTGAAGTACGGTTCAGCGAAGTAGATTCGATGAACATTGTATGGCACGGTTCGTATGCACTCTATTTTGAAGACGCACGCGAAGCGTTCGGGAAAACCTTCGGACTGAGTTACCGGCAGTGTTTTGCAAACCAATGCTACGCACCGCTGGTGGAGTTGCATGTCCATTACAAACATCCCTTGTTCCACGGGCAGCGGGCGCGTGTTGACATCGCCTACCGCCAGGTCCCGGCCGCCAAAATCATTTTCGATTACGAAATTCACCTCCTCCCGGACAACCGCCTCGTGACCACCGGCTCCTCCACCCAGGTGTTCTTGGACAAAGACTTCCGGCTCCTTTGGGAAAATCCGCCCTTCTACGAAGCCTGGAAGAAAAAATACAATCTCCTATGACGACTCTTTTAGGCGACAGCATTGTATCGGCGCTGGGCTTCACGACGGACGAAAACTTCCGCAAAGTCAGGGACGGCCTCAGCGGACTGACATTTTTCGACGGGCGGCAGTGGGGCGTATCCGAGCCGTTTGTAGCGTCGGTCATCGACGACGCCGCGCTGGACAGGGCCTTCCATGCCCTTCCCCGCGCGGCGGAGAAACGCTATACCCGCCTGGAAAAGGCCGTCATCCTCTCGGTAGCCAATGCGCTGAAGGATTCGCCGGTCGATCCGTCCGGCGAAGGGGCGCTGTTTATCCTTTCCACCACCAAGGGCAACGTATTCCTACTGGACCCGGATGAAAGCGGGAACTTCGAACCCGTGCAGGTCTGCCTCTGGCGTTCGGCCGAGCTGATTGCCGGCTATTTCGGCAATCCGAATACGCCCTTGGTGGTTTCCAACGCTTGTATATCGGGTGCCTGCGCCCTGATTGCCGCCCGGCGGGCGTTGCAGGCCGGGCGCTACGAGCATGTCATTGTGGCCGGCGCCGACATGCTGTCGCGCTTTATCGTGGCCGGTTTCCAGTCCTTCAAAGCCCTGTCGCAGGAAAGATGCAAACCCTTTGACGCCCGCCGCTCCGGACTGAATCTCGGCGAGGCGGCCGCCACGCTGGTATTGACCGAAAAGCCGGCGGAGGCGTTGCAACCCGGCGAGGTTGTCCTGACGGCCGGCGCGGTCTGCAATGATGCCAACCACATCTCCGGCCCTTCGCGCACGGGCGAGGGCGCCTTCCGGGCCTTGAAACACGTGCTGTCGGGCGTCGAGGCCGGCGAACCGGCGTTTGTCAATGCCCACGGCACGGCCACACCCTATAACGACGAGATGGAAGCCGTTGCCATCCACCGCGCCGCCCTGCAGGACCTCCCGGTCACAAGCCTGAAGGGTTATTTCGGGCATACGCTCGGCGGGGCGGGTGTACTGGAAAGCATCATCTCCACCCGTGCGCTGCGGGAGGGGATTGTGCTGAAAACAGCCGGCTTCAACACGCCGGGCGTCTCGCAACCGCTCCGGATCGTCGCCCATACGCAGCCGGTCGAAGGACGCCGGTGCATTAACATGCTGTCGGGGTTCGGCGGATGCAACGCCGCCCTGCTGTACACGGTTAAAAGGATGGAGTGATGGGTATCCGGGTGGAGAAATATATCCGGATCGCGCCGGGAAAAGTGTGGCTAAACGGGACATCCGGGTTTGAATCCGGTTGCAAGGGGG